>JBBIGX010000001.1:0-4212 GCA_037447315.1 Gallionellaceae bacterium
GAAGCATGGTCCGCTGGCCCTGGTGGATCAGGACATGCCGGTGGTCTCGGTCGCGCCCAACGATGCTCTGCTGGAGAAACTCAAATCCAACCTGCAGGAAGTCCGTGCACGCGGCGGCGAACTGTATGTGTTCGCCGACGCCCAGACCCACATCCGTGAGAGCGAGGGCGTACATATCCTGCAAATGCCGGAACACGCAGGGTTTCTCAGCCCTATTCTGCATACCGTTCCTTTGCAACTGTTGGCATATTACGTCGCATTGCAAAAGGGAACGGATGTGGACAAACCGCGCAATCTGGCAAAGTCCGTAACGGTTGAGTAACGGACTTCGCGCGCGGTTTGCAGCGAAGGCTGACGCTCGCGTAGCGAGCGCCGGCCATAGCCGCAAGCCTCATACACCCCGCGATCCAGGAGACACCCTGACATGGCGGTCATCGCCGTATTCAATCAAAAAGGTGGTGTAGGCAAAACCACGACCTGCCTGAACCTGACGGCGGCGCTGGCGCTCGCCCACCGCGAGCCGGTCGCGATCGACATGGATCCGCAGGGACACCTGAGCCTGGCTTCCGGCCTGCGCCATGGCACGGTGCAACGCGACAGCATCGTGTCTTTCTTCCGTGACGGTACGCCGTTGACCAAGCTGCTGTACAAGACGCCGGCGGGCTGGCAACTCATCCCGGCCACCCTGGAGCTGTCGAAGATCGATGCGCTGTACGGCAGCGATCCGCAGGCAGCAAAAAAACTCAGCCAGGGTTTGAAGGAAGATCTGGCACTGACCGGGGCGCCCATCTTCATCGACTGCTGTCCCATGCTCGGCGTGCTGACGCTGAACGCGCTGCTCGCTTCGGACAGGGTGCTGATCCCGGTCTCGCCCGACTATCTGTCGCAGCATGGCGTGCACCGTCTGGACAGCGCATTGAACGTGCTGGAGAAGAAACTGCAGCGCAAGTTCGAGCGGCGCATCGTCGTTACGCGCTTCGATTCGCGGCGCAAACTCTCCTACGACATCTACGACAAGCTCAAGCAGCGTTACGGCGATCTGGTATGCAAGACGCGCATCGGCGAGACGGTGGCGCTGGCCACCAGCCCCATGCACGGACTGGATGTGTTCGCTTATGCCCCCAACAGCCCGGGCGCGGCGGACTACAAGGCGCTGGCCAAGGAACTGGCGGAGACCGGTTTCATTTAGCAGGCCGTTGAAAAACTATTGCGGTGGGCGCGGCGTTGCACGGTGCTCGCTCCCTCGCCTATCTATTTGTTAGGCATACAGGGTCGCTATTGCCAGCAGCAACCCCAGACTCAGCAGCAGCGCGATCAGCGCCAGCCACAGGTTGCGGCTGCGCTGCTGAATGACCAGTTCCCGCAACAAAGGTGCGGCATCGGTGAGCGGATCATCCCGCAGCCGCTGGTGGATCAGGCGTGGCAGTTCAGGCAACAGGGTCGCCATGCGCGGAGCCTCGCGCCGCAACGTCTTCAGCAGTCCGCGCCAGCCGACCTGCTCACTCATCCAGCGTTCCAGCCAGGGTTTGGCGGTCTTCCACAGGTCGAGATCCGGATCCAGTTGCAGACCCAGGCCTTCGATGTTGAGCAGCGTCTTCTGCAGCAGTACCAGCTGCGGCTGGACCTCGATGCCGAAACGGCGCGAAGTCTGGAACAGGCGCAACAGGATCTTGCCGAAGGAGACCTCACGCAGGGGCTTGTCGAAAATGGGCTCGCACACGGCGCGGATGGCAGCCTCGAATTCATCCACCCGCGTGTCGGCAGGCGCCCAGCCGGATTCGATGTGCAGTTCGGCCACACGCTTGTAGTCGCGATTGAAGAAGGCGATGAAATTGTGCGCGAGATACTGCTTGTCGCGGTCGGTGAGCGTGCCCATGATGCCGAAATCGAGTGCCACATAGCGCCCGTCGCGCGCGACCAGGATGTTGCCGGGATGCATGTCGGCATGGAAGAAGCCATCGCGGAACACCTGGGTGTAGAAGATCTGCACGCCGTCGCTGGCCAATTTGTGCAAGTCGATGCCCGCTTCGCGCATCGCCGCAATCTGACTGATGGGGATGCCCTGCATGCGTTGCATGACCATCACCTGTTCGCTGCACCAGTCCCAGTGGACCTCGGGTACCAGCAACAGCGAGCCGTCCATGAAATTGCGCCGCAACGCGCAGGCGTTGGCCGCCTCGCGCATCAGGTCGAGTTCGTCTTCTAGGGTCTTTTCAAATTCCGCCACCACGGCGCGGGGTTTCAGGCGTTTGCCGTCCTCCCACAGGTGTTCGATCAGGGTGGCCGCGATATCGAGCAGGGCCAGATCGTGGGTGATGATGCGCCGGATGCCGGGGCGCAGGATCTTGACGGCGACCTCGCGTCCGTCGGGCAGCACCGCGAAATGCACCTGTGCCACGGAGGCACTGGCCACCGGCAATTGGTCGAAGCTGGAGAACACCTGGTTTAGCGGTTTGCCGTAAGCCGATTCCAGCAAGGCGACAGCCTGTGCCGAAGGGAAGGGCGGTACCCGGTCCTGTAATCCTGCCAGTTCGTCGGCGATGTCGGTGGGGATCAGGTCGCGCCGGGTGGACAGCACCTGGCCGAACTTGACGAAGATCGGCCCCAGCGCTTCCAGTGCCAGCCGCAGCCGCAATGCGCGCGGACGCGAGCGGTCGCGGAAAAACAGCAGCCACTGGAGCGGGCGGACCAGCCAGCGCGTGCGTTCATGTGCCAGCAGGAACTCGTCCAGCCCGAAGCGCAGGACGATGAAGACGATCTTGAGCAGTCGAAAGAAACGCATCGCTACAAACAAAAAGGGCACGGCGGAAGCGCCGTGCCCGTAAGTCTACTTCAGTTCAGCCTCAAACCTGCTGGATTCCGGCGAGCAGCCAGACCGACTTGTCATCCTTCAGGTCTTTCTGCACATGCCAGATCTCGTCGAAATGTTCCGGCGCACCGTTGTTCTCGCGCAACTGGCCGGAGAGGCGCACGCTGGCGATGGCGATATCGCCTTCGGTCACCACTTCCAGCAGCTCCGCGTTCACGAAACCGACGTCGGTCTGTTGTGGCGCATCGCCCCGTTCCTGCAGTTGCATGCTGATCTCGGCGAACATCTCCGGCGTGGTGTACTCGCGGATGTCGTTCAGGTCCTTGCGGTCGTTCGCGGCCTGCAGGCGGATGAACGAGGTCTTGGCGCTGCGCAGGAAGCTCTCCACCGGGAAGTCGGCCGGGATGTTCTTCGCTGCAACGGGCGCGGAGGCTGCCGGCTGGGGCGCTGCGGCCGGCGGCATGCCGTGACCGGAAGGCATGCCGGCATATTGCAGCGCCGGCTGCGACTTCTTGCGCAGCAGGGAGAACAGCAGGAAGGCGCCGACCGCGAGCAGCACGATCAGCAGCAGCATGCCCATGCCTTCGCCCAGCCCGAGATGGGAGAACAGGGCAGCCAGGCCCAGACCCGCGGCCAGACCCGCCAGGGGGCCCAGCCATTTGTTGCCTGGCTTGGCCGGTGCGGCGGCTGGCTGGGCGGGGGTCGCCGGAGCGGCATCCGCCTGCTTCTGGGCCGGGGCGTTCATGGTGCGCTGTTTGCCGATGCTGGAACCGCCTCCCAGGCGCTTGGCCTCGGCGCTGGTCGCGAGCAGGGAAAGGCTGGTGAAGACGATGGTCAGGAACAGGGCGAAACGCTTCATGTGCATCCTCGGATTCGGGTTAAACAGGGGCGCGCAGTATACAACAGCGGAATGCGCTTTCAGAACGGAGCCGCATGCTCGAAGGTCAGCCGTTCCCCGCTAAGCGGGTGGACAAAGCCCAGGCGGCAGGCATGCAACAGCAGGCGCGGCGCGCTGTGCGCATCGCCATAGAGCGCATCTCCCAGGATGGGGTGGCCGATGCTGGCCAGATGCAGGCGCAGCTGGTGGCTGCGTCCGGTCACCGGCTCCAGCGCGACGCGCGAGCGGGCATCGTCCTTCTCCAGTACGCGATAACGGGTGAGTGAGGGCTTGCCGTGCTCCAGGTCCACGCGCTGCAGGGGGCGATTTGGCCAATCCGGTGCAAGGGGCAGGTCGATCGCACCGGCATCCTCGCGCAAGCATCCACTGCAGACCGCGACATAGCGTTTTTCGATCTCGCGCTCCTGGAACATCATGGACAGGCGGCGCTGCATGGCAGGGCCGCGCGCGAACAGCATCAGGCCGGAGGTCGCCATGTCCAGCCGGTGCACGATGCACGCGTCGG
>JBBIGX010000002.1:0-3479 GCA_037447315.1 Gallionellaceae bacterium
CGGCGTGGCCAAGCCAACGAGCTGGATGGCAAGGCTCGCCAGCAGCACGTCGCGCCAGATGCGCCTGTGGCGCATGAGTTCGGGCACGAACCAGGAGAAGCCGAAAGGCTTTTTCTGGGGCTCGGGCGATGCGGTTTTGCTGACCGATTCGGAAACGGGTGGCTCGGCCTGGGCCACCAGCAGCAGAACCGGAGCCGCTTGGGCGCGGGCGGCGTCGAGCGCCACGGTTTCCGGGGCCGACTGGCCGGGCCTGACCCAGGCCAAGGTGTCGTCACCGTGCTGAACGATCAGCGCCGGGGTGAGTGGGGTGCGGGAGGGTGGCGGGGGTGGAGCGGCATTTGTATCTTCGCCAGAGCCTGCCTGCGTAGCTTCAGTCGCGGGCGTAGGCAACAGCGCCACGGCGGGCAGCGGCAAGGCCGACAGCCCTGATGACTGGCCATCAGGCCAGTGCGCCAACCCGGCCTTGAGGCCGAGCGCGTCCAGAGCCTCGATCAGCGTGGGCAGATCGATCGGCGGCGGAAAACGCTTGATGACCAGCTCCGCATCGAAGGGCTGGCGATAGAAACCGGCCAGGCTCGCCAGGAGCCATAGCGCGGCTGGGGTGTCTATGTGTGTTTCCGCATCAGCCGTCGTATCCTGATGCACTCCCTGCATGCTTTGTCCATCTTGTTTGTTGTTCTGACGAAAACGGATTATGCGAGTGTAATGGGGGGGCTGTCAATAGCAAGATGGCATGTTGTCGCAGGATTTTTGCAAACGTGTTGCAGCCGACCGACACCCAATCACCCGCTCATCCCCTAACAAACACCCAGAAACGCGCTTATGCTCGGAGAACGGGTTTGGTTTCGGTCGCGACTGCACCACCAATTCTAAAACCCAACCCTAACCGGTTGGGTTTTTTCTTGCCCGCCGCGCCAGCACTGGCGCGGGTTTCGGCGGGGTCTGGTGTTTCGCCATCGCGCCCGTGGCGCATTTTCCTGCCCGACGGGCCTCGGAGACCTCTCTTCTCCATTCGACCGGTGGCTGGACAAGACTCACCCCCTCGATTTCATGCGGGTTTCGGGCCGCTGGTTGGGCGTCAACCGCCCTGACCAGAACCCCTGCAAACCCGTTTTACGCATCAAATCCGCTGAACAGCTGATGCTGCTCATCCCAGTCCGATGGTGGCAAATGGTTCTTCAGCCAGAGCAGGCTCAATGTCTTCGGCTGGTGCCCATCGAGGATGCTGCGCACCATCGTCGGCGAGAGCAGCGTCAGCCGCAGCAGCTCATTCACGGTCGTCTGATGCAATCCCTCACGCCGGGCAATGTCCGATCCGCTGCTGACGATGCCCTCGTCGATCAGTCTCTGCCAGTGAAACGCCTTCGACAGCGCCGTCAGGATCGGTGCATCGTGCTCCGGCATCTTGTCGCCGGCCGCCGCCGGAATCACCACCTTGCGCCCGCCGTGGCGCTTGATGCGCAGCGGGATGAAGGTCGTGAGTTTCGTGCCCTGGCGATTGACTGCCGCGCCCGTCTGAATGATCCGTGTCATGCCACCACCTCCACACCATTGTCCTGCTGTTCCATTTCCAGTAATTCCGCCCCTATCGTGCCCGGCCGCATTTCGCTGGCCAGGGCGTGCCAGCCGGTATCCCGCCAAGTGATCTCGATACCCTCCTCGCGCAGGGTCACGCGCTCCACCAGCAACTGGACGATGCGCTGGCGTTCGGCAGGGAACAGTTGCGCCCAGACCTGCCCCATCTGCCGAAGCGGCAGCACCACTTCCGGCTCGGTCAATGCCGGGTATTTCTCCCGGGTCACATTCCACACCGACTGCACCATCTCCGGCGACAACAATGCGGCATGGATTTGTGCCAATACCACCTGCTCGATGGGTTCTGCCGGCACCCGGCCTGCCGGGCTGGCATCGGCCCCGAAACGCACCTTACGATTGGGCACGTAGTAGCGATAGCGCTTGCCATTCGGCTTCTTGGTGAAGGCCGGCTGATACTTCTCGCCATCGGCGGTGTAGAACAAGCCCAGCAGCAAGGCTTCCGGCTGGCGGCGCTGCCAGGTTTCCGAGGTACGCTGACGATTGTTCTGTGCGAGGATGGCGTGGGCGGCGTCCCATAATTCCTGATCGATGATCGCGGTGTGCGTGCCAAGGTGGAACTGCCCCTTGTGAGGAATCTCACCCCGGTAGACGCGGTTGTGCAGCAGCTTGTAGAGCATCTGCTTGCTGAAGGGTTTGCCCTGCTTGTTCGTTTTGCCATCGGCGGCCAGTTGCCGCACCAGATCGGTGGTCGATCGGCAAGCCACGAAATCGGTGAAGATGCGCTTGACCAAGTCGGCCTCAAGATCGACCACGACCAGCCGCCGATCCTCGACCCGGTAGCCGAGTGGTGGATGACCGCCCATCCACATTCCCTTGGCCTTGCTGGCGGCAATCTTGTCGCGGATGCGCTCGCCGGTCACCTCCCGTTCGAACTGGGCGAAGGAAAGAAGGACGTTCAGCATCAGCCGCCCCATCGGGGTGGTGGTGTTGAACTGCTGGGTGACCGAGACGAAGGACACCTCGTTGCGCTCGAACACCTCGACCATCTTGGAGAAGTCGGCCAGACTCCGGGTCAGGCGGTCGATCTTGTAGACCACCACGATGTCGATTCTCCCTGTCTCGATGTCGGCGAGCAGGCGTTTCAAGGCCGGCCGCTCCATATTGCCGCCGGAGAAGCCGGGATCGTCGTAGTCGTCGGCCACCGGAATCCAGCCCTCCGCGCGCTGGCTGGCGATGAAGGCGTGGCCCGCTTCCTTCTGGGCATCGATGGAGTTGAACTCCTGATCGAGACGCTCGTCGCTGGAGACGCGGCAATAGACGGCGCAGCGTTTCGGGGCAACCCAAGTCATTTCCGCCCTCCCTTCAGGCCGAAGAAGAGCGGCCCGGACCAGTGCTGGCCGGTGATCGCCCGTGCCGCCGCCGACAGGCTTTTGTAGCGTTGGCCATTCAGTTCGTAGAGGCCATCGGGCAGGACGGTGACACGGTATTCGCGGCGATCCCATTCGCGGATCAATGTAGTGCCGGGCATCATCCGTACCTCGGGGCCCCGCCCGACCTTGATCCTGGAATGCCGCTCGCCGCAGTCGGCCAGATGCGCCTTGACCGCCGGCGGCAATCCGCCGAGGGCGATCTCCTGCAGGCGGTACGCCAATCGTGCTTCGAGGTAGCGCCGATTGACCCGCGATGGCCGGCGCGGGAAGTGCTCGTCCCACAACGCCCACAGGCGATCCTGCGGGAGTTGGGGCAGCGCCGCCAGTTGTGCGGCAAGGGTGGAATTTTTGCTCATCGTAAACTCCTGGTGTTGAGGGAGTTGTATGAAGGCGCTGTGCCGGGCAGAAGCCAAGTCAAACCGCGCTCGGTTCGGGATCATCGGCCTGCCCCGTCGCCACATCGAAGCACTCGCCCAGCAGGGTCTGTTTGCGCCCGGTACGCTTGTCCCGCAC
>JBBIGX010000003.1:0-3122 GCA_037447315.1 Gallionellaceae bacterium
TGAAGCTGGCATGTTTTCTGCTGCCTGAATCGACATGACCAGCGCCCCGCTCCCCTCCCTCGACCACCTCTCGACCGCCGTGATGCTGCTGGATGAGCAGTCGCGCGTCGCTTATCTCAATCCGGCGGCGGAGCACCTGTTCGCGGTGAGTCATACCAACCTGCTCGGTCATCCGTTGCAGCATGCGTTCACCCATACCGAGCAGTTGTTCAGCGCCATCCAATCTGCACTGGCGACGCACTCGGCGCACATCGAACACGAGATGATGCTGGGTACGCATACGCTCGGACAAAAGCTGCACCTGAGCTGCACGGTGACCACCACCCAGTTGCCGCAATACGCGCTGCTGATCGAGTTCCACCCGATCGAGCGGCCGCTGAAGCTGGCGCGCGAAGAGCAGATGCATGACCAGACGCAGGCCAACCGCCTGCTGCTGCGCAATCTGGCGCATGAGATCAAAAATCCGCTGGGGGGCATCCGCGGCGCGGCGCAGTTGCTGGAACAGGAACTGGACAAGCCCGGCCTGCGCGAATACACGCAGGTGGTGATCCAGGAAGCGGACCGCCTGCGCTCGCTGATGGAAAACCTGCTCACGCCGCAGCATACGCCCCATTTCAGTACGCTCAACATCCACGAGGTACTGGAACGCGTGCGCAGCGTGGTGCTGGCCGAGTTGCCGGAAGGGCTGACCATCCAGCGTGACTACGACCTCAGCCTGCCCGAGCTGGACGGTGACAAGGCGCTGCTGATCCAGGTGATGCTCAACATCGTGCGCAACGCGGCACAGGCCATGCACGGCAAGGGCACCATCATCCTGCGCACACGCATCGCGCGCCAGGTGACGCTGATGAAGAAACGCCACCGGCTGGCCGTTGCGGTGCAGATCATCGACGACGGTCCGGGCATCCCGCATCATCTGAAAGACAAGATCTTCTACCCGCTGGTCTCCGGCCGCGCCGACGGCCACGGGCTGGGCCTGACGCTGGCGCAGGACTTCGTCAGCCAGCATCAGGGCAGCATCGAATTCGACAGCGAGCCGGGACGGACCTGCTTTACCGTCACGCTGCCGCTCAACACATAGGTATGCATATGACCAAACCTGTCTGGATCATCGACGACGACCGTTCCATCCGCTGGGTGCTGGAAAAGGCCCTTGCGCGCGAGGAGATCGAATACAAGAGTTTCGCCTCGGCCGACGAGGCGCTGGCCGAGCTGAAGCACAGCCTGCCGCAAATGGTCATCAGCGATATCCGCATGCCGGGCCGCTCCGGTCTGGATCTGCTGCAGACGTTGCGCCGCGACCATCCCGCATTGCCGGTCATCATCATGACTGCGTATTCCGATCTGGAGAGCGCGGTGTCGTCGTTCCAGGGCGGCGCCTTCGAGTACCTGCCCAAACCGTTCGACGTGAACCACGCGGTGGAGCTGATCCGCCGCGCGTTGGCGCAAAGCCAGCGCAAGCAGAGCGAGGGCATGGACATCACCGAAGCACCCGACATCCTCGGCCACGCCCCCGCGATGCAGGAGGTGTTCCGCGCCATCGGCCGCCTTGCGGCCTCCAACGCCACCGTGCTGATCAACGGCGAGTCGGGCACCGGCAAGGAACTGGTGGCACGCGCGCTGCACCGCCACAGTCCGCGTGCGGACAAGCCCTTCGTCGCCATCAACACCGCCGCCATCCCCAAGGACCTGCTGGAATCCGAATTGTTCGGCCACGAAAAGGGCGCGTTCACCGGTGCCAACACCACGCGCCACGGCCGCTTCGAACAGGCCGAGGGCGGTACGCTGTTCCTCGACGAGATCGGCGACATGCCGGCCGAGTTGCAGACGCGCCTGCTGCGCGTGCTGTCGGACGGCAACTATTACCGCGTCGGCGGCCACCAGCCGATCAAGGCCAACGTGCGCATCATCGCCGCCACCCACCAGAATCTGGATGAACGTGTGAAACAGGGACTGTTCCGCGAAGACCTGTTCCACCGCCTGAACGTCATCCGCCTGCGCCTGCCGCCGCTACGCGAGCGGCGCGAGGACATTCCGCTGCTGGCCAAGCATTTCCTGCAGAAGAGCGCGAAAGAACTCGGGGTGGAGCAAAAGACGCTGAGCGAGGCCGCGCTGAACTACCTCGCCGCGCAGGACATCCCCGGCAACGTGCGCCAGCTGGAGAACCTGTGCCACTGGCTGACCGTGATGACGCCGACGCAGGTGGTGGAGATCGCCGACCTGCCTGCAGAGTGGCGCGAAGGCTCACCTTCCGCCACTGTCTCCGGCGACTGGCACGCATTACTGGCACGGCAGACGGCGCAAGCATTGCAACGTGGCGAACCGCACATCCTCGACACGCTGACCAAAGAGTTCGAGCGCACGCTGATCACACAGGCCCTGCAACACACCGGCGGACGGCGCATCGAGGCCGCTACCCTGCTGGGCATGGGACGCAACACCCTGACGCGCAAGATCCAGGAACTGGGGCTGGACGGGGACGGCGAGTAGGCTTCAGCGCCACACGCCGCGTATCGGCCCGGCACGCGCGGCTTCGTTCGGCGCCTCAGCGCCGTATATCTCGAGCACGGTGCGCAGCACGTTGTAGTGATCGATGCGCTGCGCATAGCGCCCCGGCTTGACCATGGGCCCATAGAACAACGTCGCCACGCGATTGCCTTCCGTGCCATCGTCCTCGTCGAAAGTGACGATGAGCAGGCTGTTGTGTGTCATCGCCCACTGCGCGTAGGCATCGAGGTTCAGCCAGGCATCCCCCTCGGCGATGCTGCCATCGTGCATGTCGTGGCGCTGGTCCGGCATCACAAAAGCCACGTTGGGTAATTGCGCGTAATCGGCAGGGAAAGCCGTGAACGGCTGGTTGAGCGCCGTCAGCTCCTTCCAGTTCGCCACCGGATTGTGCTTGCGCATGTAGGCACCGTAACGGCAACCCTCATAACCCACACCTGGCATGGATTCTGAATAGCTGATGAAGCCCAGCCCCTTTTTTTGCAGCGCGCTGGCAAGGTTGGGGCCGGACAGATCGAGCGGACAGGAGTTGCTGCCGATGCCGCGCGTGCTGCCACTGAACAGCGCAAGGTAGTTAGGCTGGCTGGGATGGGTGATGCCAAACGATTGGGTGAACA
>JBBIGX010000004.1:0-2891 GCA_037447315.1 Gallionellaceae bacterium
GCTTCAAGGCCGAGACCTACCGCTTCCTGCGGCTCGCGCGCCCGACTGCCGAGGAGCGCGCGGCCGGCGCCGGCTTCCCGCCGGGCACGATCCATCTGCCCGACTGGATCGAGAGCGAGTGGCTGCGCCAGCTCACCGCCGAGATCGACCTGAAGACGCAGGAAGGGCGGAGCGCGTTGCTGAAGAACGCACAGCCGCTGGTCACTGCCATCACTGCACCGACCACCGCGCTGCTGTTGCGTAAAGAGGTGGCTGCGCTGGCGGGTGTCGAGCAGTCGGAGCTGGAAGCGCTGTGGTCCATCAAGCCGATCACTGCACCGCAACGGCCGGCACCGCAAAAAGCCAGACGCAGCGCACCTTCCGGTCTGCGCCCCATGCTCCGTTGTCTGGTGATGAGGCCGGACCTGGCGCGTCAGCTGCCGGACGGATTCCTCGCCGGCGGCGAAACGGGGGGAGAAGGCGCTGCCATTGCGGCCCTGGTCGAATGGATGAAGGAGTCCGCCGAGGCATTCAGCACTGCCGCGCTGATCCAGCATTTCCAGGGCACAGTGCACGAACCCGCTTTCAAGGCAGTGCAGGGCGACATCATGCATCTGGGTGAGGATTTCGACATCGAGGCCGAATTCCGGGGGCTGCTGCGCAAGATTGAGCGCGAGGCGGTGGAGGCTGAGATGTCGGCGTTGCTTGCCAAGGGGTTGGCCGGGATGAGTCTTGCCGAACGCGAGCGGCATGAGCAGCTCAAACGGGCTCTGCAGCAATTGAAAGCTCCGCCGGATTGAGTGTGGTATGCGGCAGGCACGGTACTTGCGTCAGGCTGTCGGGAGCTAAAACGCAGCTAACCTTCGGAAAAGTTGTAGAAATCTGCTATAATCCACCCCCTTTTGGTGGCCGCTTGGGCGGCTGTCGGCAAATCAATCTAAATTCTGGGAACCGAGCATGGCGACTCAGCAAAAAAAGAAACCTTCTTCCACTACCAGCAGTAAGAAAAGCAAGCCCGTGGCAAAAAAAGAAGAAACCGGCACAGTGGCGGCCAACACTGGCAAGAGTTCCAGCGCGAAGGCCAAAGCGGCTGAAACAGCCGTCAAGCCGACGGACAACACGCAAGACATCGAAGAACGCAAGACGCGCCTGAAGGCGCTGATCCTGCTCGGCAAGGAGCGCGGTTATCTGACCTATGCCGAGATCAACGACCATCTGCCGGACATGCTCGAAGTGGAGCAGGTCGAGGGCGTGGTCAGCATGATCAACGACATGGGCATCACCGTGTGCGATGTGGCGCCGGATGCCGAATCACTGGTGATGAACGAGGTGCCGCCGCCGGTGGCGGATGAGGATGCCGCTGCCGAAGCAGAAGCGGCCATTTCTACGGTTGACTCCGAGTTCGGCCGTACCACCGACCCGGTGCGCATGTACATGCGTGAAATGGGCGTGGTCAACCTGCTCACCCGCCAGGATGAGATCGAGATTGCCAAGCGCATCGAGGACGGTCTGAAGCACATGATCCAAGCGATCTCCGCCTGCCCCGCGACCATCGCGGAGATACTGGCACTGGCCGAGAAGATTGCCAAGGACGAGATGCGTGTGGATGAGCTGATCGATGGTTTCGTCGATGGTGAAGACGAGGCGAAGATCGGCAGCGACGATGAAGAGCATGATGGTGCCGATGAGGATGCAGACTCCGAGGGCGATGAAGCGGAGGATGAGGAGGAAGGCGACGAAGAAGCCGCCGCCGTTGCAGCCGCCAACCTGGCGCAGATGAAGGAAGATGCGCTTGCCCGCTTCGCGGTCATCGGCGACCTGTTCACCAAGATGGGCAAGGCCTACGAGAAGTACGGCTACCGCAGCAAACAATACAACAAGCTGCAACAGCAGATCTCGGAAGAACTCATGCAGTTCCGCTTCTCGGCGAAACAGGTCGACGCTCTGTGCGATACCATGCGCAAGATGGTGGAAGATGTGCGCACCTGCGAGCGCGCCATCCAGGAATTGTGCGTCACCAAGTCGCACATGCCACGCCAGCATTTCATCAAGTCTTTCCCGACCAACGAACTGAATCTGGATTGGGTGTATCGCGAGATTGCGGCCAAGAAGCCGTACAGCGAAGCGCTGGCGCGCAACGAAGCGGCCATCGTCGACCAGCAGAAACAGATGATCGCGTTGCAACAGCGTGTGGGTATCCCCATCGCCGACCTGAAGGAGATCAACCGCCAGATGACCAACGGCGAAGCCAAGGCACGTCGCGCCAAGCGCGACATGATTGAGGCCAATCTGCGCCTGGTGATCTCCATTGCGAAGAAATACACCAACCGCGGTCTGCAGTTCCTCGATCTCATCCAGGAAGGCAATATCGGTTTGATGAAGGCAGTGGACAAATTCGAATACCGCCGCGGCTACAAATTCTCCACCTACGCCACCTGGTGGATCCGTCAAGCCATTACGCGTTCGATCGCCGACCAGGCACGCACCATCCGTATTCCGGTGCACATGATCGAGACCATCAACAAGATGAACCGCATCTCTCGCCAGATCATGCAGGAGACCGGTTACGAACCGGATGCCGCCACGCTGGCCGTCAAGATGGACATGCCGGAAGACAAGATCCGCAAGATCCTCAAGATCGCCAAGGAGCCGATCTCCATGGAAACCCCGGTGGGCGACGATGATGATTCGCATCTCGGCGACTTCATCGAAGATGCCAACTCGCTGGCGCCGGTCGATGCCGCCGTGTTCGACAGCCTGCGTAACGTGACCAAGGAGGTCCTCGACAGCCTGACGCCGCGCGAGGCAAAAGTGCTGCGCATGCGTTTCGGCATCGAGATGAACACCGACCACACGCTGGAAGAGGTCGGCAAGCAGTTCGACGTCACGCGCGAGCGCATCCGCCAGATCGA
>JBBIGX010000005.1:0-2661 GCA_037447315.1 Gallionellaceae bacterium
CACCACCAGCATAGCGGTCACAGGGGCGTCCGGTCGCCAAGCGTGCGCCGGGCGAGGTCGGCGCGCTGCCGCTGCTGCAGTTCGAGGCGGGCGAGGTGGCGCGCGAGATCGCGCAACTGGAAAAGGATTTCCCGGTATTGCCGGGCCGCAAGCTGGTGCTGGTATATCCCGACGGCGGCATCCTGCCGATCCGCGCCTGGCCGCCCGAGTACTACGAACAGTTGTGCGATGCATTGCTGAAGGAAGGCTATGTGGTCGGGCTGATCGGCTTGCCCGAGGCGAGGCCGCTGGCGCAGCGCATCGTGGCGCATTGCCGGCATGAACACTGCATCGACCTCACCGGCTACACGCGCAACGTGCGCCACCTGCTGGCGGTGTTCCAGCGTGGCGCGCTGCTGGTGACCAATGACGGCGGACCAGGACAGTTCGCGGCGCTCACGGCATTGCCGACGCTGGTGTTCTTCGGGCCGGAGACGCCGGCGCTGTACAGTCCGCTCGCCCCCAACATCCATTGCCTGTACAGCGGACTGTCCTGCTCGCCTTGCCTCACCGCCTACAACCACCGCAACTCGCCCTGCGACGGCGACAACCAGTGCCTGCAACGCATCACGCCGCAGCAGGTGCTGCAGCGCGCGCGCGACCTGCTGGGGGCATCCGCCGCATGACGCCGTTCAAGATACGCATGCGCACCGCGTCGCTGTTGCGGCGTATCTTCTCCAGACGCTTCCTCAAGTTCGGCACGGTCGGCGTGTCGGGCATCGTGGTCAACCAGGGCGTGCTGTACGTCATGCAGGAGCAGGTGTTCCATGTGGCGGACGTGGCAGGGGAGGTGGACTGGCTGCAACTCAACGCGTCGCTCGCCGTCGCCATCTTCCTCGCCACGCTGAACAACTTCTACTGGAACCGGCTATGGACCTGGAAGGACCGCGTCGAACTGCACCCCCGTCCCTGGCTGGTGCAGTTCGGGCAGTATACCGTGTCGTGCGGGCTGAGCATCGTCCTGCAGTTCGTGTTCACCAACCTGCTGGCGCCGCATGTCTATTACCTGATCGCCAATTTCATCGCCATCGGCGTGACCAGCGTGCTGAACTTCCTGCTCAACGACATCTGGACCTTCGGTCGCTTCCGCTTCAAGTCGCAGGCCGCGCGCGGCAGGGTCGACTGACATGCTGCGCGGCCCGATGAGACACCTTGCCGAATCGAGACCGCTGCAATATGTCGCGGCCCTGCTGCTGGCGGTGTTCGTCTACTTCTACGGGCTGGATGGCCTGCACATTCCGCGCAACGGCGACGAGAACGTGTATGCCCATATCGCGCGGCTCACCGCGCAATCCGGCGACTGGCTGCCGCTGCAGTCGGAACTGGACAACATGCGCAACACCAAGCCGCCGCTGCTGTTCTGGCAGGGCATCGCTTCCACGGAGTGGGGCACGCAATGGGACCGCTGGCACCTGCGCTACCCGAGCGTGATCTATACCCTGCTCACCGCCTGGCTGGTGTTCCTGCTCGGGCGTCGACTGTCGGGAGAATGCGCGGTGGGTGCCACCGCCGCGCTGGCCTTCCTCGCCTTCTTCAGCACCTATCGCTACGGCCGTCCCTACCTGGTCAATCCGGCGGAGACGTTCTGGTTGTTCCTGCCGTTCTTCAGCCTGCTCTACTGGCGCGAGCGCGCGTTCGATTCGCGCTTTGCCGTGCCGCTGGCGCTGGGTGTCGTCACCGGCATCGGCCTGCTCTACAAATCGTTCGCGCTGCTGGCGCCGGTCGGCCTGGCGCTGGCCTGGTGGTACCTCTATCGGCGCCGTTACCGCTGGCGTCCGTTCCTGATGAACGATGCGCCCAAGCTGCTGCTGTTCGGCGGTGCGGCGCTGGCGCTGTTCGCGCTGTGGTTCCTGTTCGATCCCGATCCGCAGGCGGTGTGGCGCGAGTTCGTGCTGGGCGAGAACGCCGGCAAGTTCGAGGCGCGCGGCGGCAGCTACTGGGGGCAACTGCTGTGGGGCGGCAGCAGCCTCTGGGCCTTGCTGCTGGGCTATCCGCTCAATGCCGGGCTGCTCGCCTTTCCGGTGGCGGCGTTGTTCATCGTCGCCTGGCGGCGGCGTTACCGCCTGAGCGACGGGGAGCGCATGCTGTGGATGTGGATGATCGTGCTGTTCGTCATCTTCGCTCTGCCCAGCCAGCGCTCGGCGCGCTATCTGATCGACGCGATGCCCGGCGTCGCGCTGCTGCTGGCGCTGAACTGGCAGCGCATCCCACGCATCGCCTTCATCGCCAGCCTGCTCCTGGCCGTCGCGGTGGCCGGTCTGCTCGGCTGGCTCGCCTTCAATCTGCAGGCCGAACTGGCCGGGCTGTACGGCATGGCATTCTGGGGAGTGCTGGCGCTGGTCGTGTTGCTGGCCGCCCTGGCCGTGGCCGTGCCGCGCTGGACGCGCGGGCTGGGCAATGGGGTGGCGCTGCTCACGCTGCTGCTGCTGGCTTTGTTCCTGAGGCCGTTCGACGGCGAGCGGGGGCGCTATGACGCGGCCGCGCAGCAGGCGGTGCAAGGTGCCGAGGTGTGGGTGCCGTGCGATTTCCGCGCGGGTTTCGAAGATCATCGTTTCCTGTTGCCGACCGCGACCCTGCGCGGTTACCCTGCGCAGCCGCCGCGCGCGCAGGAAGAACTGAAGA
>JBBIGX010000006.1:0-2601 GCA_037447315.1 Gallionellaceae bacterium
GCTGGCCGAGGAACCGAAGCCGGATGTGGATCGCTACGACCAGTTGCGCCAGGAGGCGAGCCATGTCGATTGAGCTCATCGGTCGCCTCAAGGCGCTGAAACTCCACGGTATGGCGCAGTGCTGGCCGGAACTGGTTGCCAAGGCACGCCACAGTAACCTTGACCCCGAGCAGTGGATGTCGGAACTTCTGGCAGCCGAGACCGCCGAGCGGGAGGTGCGTTCGATTGCCTACCAGATGACGGCGGCCCGGTTCCCGGCGCACCGCGATTTGCCCGGCTTCGACTTCGCGCAGGCGAAGGTGGATGAGGCCTTGGTACGGCGGCTCCACGGTGGCGACTTCATCCATGCCGCCCACAATGTGGTGTTCATCGGCGGCCCGGGCACCGGCAAGACGCACCTGGCGACCGCTATCGGCATCGAGGCCGTCCGGCATCTGGGCAAGCGCGTGCGCTTCTTCTCGACCGTCGAACTGGTCAATGCCCTGGAGCAGGAGAAGGCCAATGGCAAACCCGGGCAACTTGCCTTCCGGTTGCTCTATGTCGATCTGGTGATCCTCGACGAGCTCGGCTATCTGCCTTTCAGCCAGACTGGCGGGGCCTTGTTGTTCCATCTGCTGTCGAAGCTCTACGAGCACACCAGCGTGATGATCACGACGAATCTGTCGTTCGCCGAGTGGGGCAACGTCTTCGGCGACGCCAAGATGACCACCGCCATGCTCGATCGCCTGACCCACCATTGCCACATCGTCGAGACCGGCAATGAGTCCTGGCGCTTCAAGACGAGTACGGCCCGGCTGCAGCCGGGCCGTACTCGAAACTCAAAACCAAAAGGAGATCAATCACCCGAAACAGCGACCCTACCCATATCCGCGTAGCTATACTGCACGCATAACACCGTGGGTCAGTTCCAGATGAAAACCCCGGGTCAGATTTGAGTGAAAATCAACACTCCAGTGGTTTCAGGTGCTTTGCGCAAGCCTCGAACAACTGCAGGTTGTCGCGGTTGGCGTATGCAACCGCCGCCCGAACGCGCGTACAGGGCTCGATGACCTCGGCGAGGAAGTTCTGAAGTAGCTGCTTGTTGAGGGGGCCGGCGATGAAGCGCATGTCTGTCTGTTAGTGCCGACCGATCACTCAGCCTTCCAGCCCGCCTCGACCTGCGCCAGCACGGCGTTCACCTTGTCAACGACCGTCTGATCGACCTGACTGCCGTCACCGATCTCGACCGTCACCCGGATGCGCAGCGAATAGCCCGCAGTGGCCTCGCGCAGCGCGTCGATGTGGTCGGCAAGGTCCTGGACCTCGTGCGTCTGGAAATCCGCGCTGGCCGCCTTCGATCCGTAGTGCTTGGGCGAAGGCGGCTCCTTGGCCTCGCTCTTGCGGGTCACGATCTTGACTGCCGCTGCGCCGCCAAGGTCGCACGGCCAAGCACCCGAGTCGAGGGTCCGTTCGATCAGGCCCAGCCGGAAGGCCTCATCGAGGGCGCTGACAACCCGCGTCCAGGGCAGCACTTTCCCCGCCTTGGACGAAAGGGCCGCATGGATGAGATGAGCATTGGTCGCGTCGCCCTGCCAAGCCGTAGGCAGCTGCGCCGGCAACACATCAACGCCGGCGAGCGGAAGCGGCGGCGCGAACAGCTGTGCCGTGTCGTTCACGAATCCCGCGGGCACGTCTTCGGCCAGCACGCTCACCGTCCCGTTCACCAACCAGACGCGGCCGCTCTTGACGGCGGCCGCCACTGCGTCGGTGATCGCCTGCGGTGTGGCCTCGGGAATCAGCAGGTTCTCGGTGTAGCCGCCCTTGTCGACCTCGACGAAATGCTTGCCGGAGAAGTACGCCGAAAGGTCGGCCAGGGTCACAGGTTCCTTGTCCCACAGGCCCGGCAGCTTGTTGGGGGCCAGCAGTTGCGGATCCAGCTCGGACAATACAGCGGCATCGGACAGCACCACTTCGAGGCTCGGGTCGTTAAGGGCGCTGTCATCTGGACGGGACATCCAGAACGTGCGCGTCGATTTGTCGGCCCGCGTCACGCGCAGCACGAAGTCGCCCGCTTCGCACCCCTGCAGCAGGGTTTCCAGAATCGCCGAACGGTTGAGCATCTTCGGCAGCCTGGCGGTAGCGGCAAACGCGCCGACCAAGTCCTTCACGAAGCGCGCCTTGTCGCCCGCTGCCCACAGATCGAACGGGCCACCGGGCAGCAGCGCCTCGGCATTCACCGCCGTGCTCTCGATGCGCAGCCGCTTGTCGGCGACCATCTTGGCGAACAGCGGTTCGTTGTCCACATTGATCCGGTAGGCCGCCACGTCGTTGGAGTCGTTCACTGTGACGGCGATGCAGTACGCCATCACGATCTGACACCATCTCGCCGCGCGCCGCGCGAATGTTGCCCTCAAGGCGCGTCGTCGCAGCCATGTCGATGTCGCTGCGCTCCTTGAGCATCTCGCGCACCTTCTCCCAGCCCAGCAGGTCACGCACCTTCTCGCGTGCCACCTCGATGCCCTCCTTGGAAGGCACGGCCAGCACGACGGCATTCCGGTTGAGTGCCCGCGGCTTGTCGGGGCCAGTGGTCTCGTCGATGAAGCGCCTGGCCTCGGCGCTCGG
>JBBIGX010000007.1:0-1349 GCA_037447315.1 Gallionellaceae bacterium
CTTCGAGGTGCCGATGTCCAGACCCACGACCAGATTCTTGCTCTCTTTGCTCATCCCCTTCTCCCGACTACCTTCATGCCGCGCCCAGCGGCGGCACCGCCGCCTCGTTGCTACGCCAATCAGCCACTTGCGGAAGGCGGTGCAATGCAGTCGCTCCCGCCCCCACCGGCTCCGCCGCACCGTGTCGCGGCTGCACCGCAAACCCGTTGCGATAACGCAGATCAATGCGCCGCGCATGCGCCATGCGCACCGCCACACTGTACGGATACACACGAACGAAGCGCGCCAGCCGCTCGCGCATCGCCTCGCGTCCCAGCACGATCTCCATGCCGTCATCCAGCGTGATCTGCCAGGCCATGCGCGGTGACAGGGTCAGTTGCGCGATCTGCCGTTGCAGTGGCGCCAGCTCTGCGCCCAGCTCCGCATACATGCCAACCATCAGTGCCGCGTGCTCCCGTTCGCCATAGAACTCGGGCAACTTCTCCACTGCTGCGGCCTCGAACACCTCGCCCTGCCTGTTCACCAGCGCCGTATCGTTCCACCGTGCCAGCGCCACATGCTCTTCCAGCTCCACTTCGAGCTGCCACGGGAACTTGCGCCGCACGCTCACCTTGCGCACCCAGGGCAGTTGCTCGAACGCCTGGCGTGTCTGCACCAGATCGACCGTGAAGAAGTTGCCACGTATCTGCTCGCGCACCACCTTCTGCAACTGCCCGGTTTCGATGCGCTGCGGCACCGCCGTCAGCACCACCGCCTGCAGCGAGAATGCCGGCCGCTGCGCCACGTAGCGCACCGCACCGTACAGCACCAGCAGCAGGCTGAAGCCGAACAGTACGTTGGCGATCCCGCGCAGCAGGTGTGCGTTAGCCCACATGCGCCCCCTCCAGTATCTGCAACACCAGCTGCTCGAAACCGATGCCCGCCTGGCGCGCCGCCATCGGCACCAGGCTGTGGTCGGTCATGCCCGGCGCGGTGTTCACTTCCAGCAGGTACATCCTGCCGTCCTCGCCGCGCAGGAAATCCACGCGCCCCCAGCCCTGGCCGCCGATCAACTGGAAACCCTGTTGCGCCAGATGCTGCATCTCCGCTTCCTGTTCGGCATCCAGCCCACAGGGGCACAGATAACGCGTGTCGTCGCGCAGATACTTCGCCTCGTAGTCGTAGAACTCGTTGGCCGGTTCGATCTTGATCGCCGGCAAGGCCCGGCCGTTCAGGATGGCCACGGTGTACTCGCCGCCGCTCATGAAGCTCTCTGCGATCACCACCTTGTCGTGCCGTGCGGCTTCGGCATAGGCGGCGGGCAGCGCCTCCACCGTCTTCACCTTGACCACGCCTACGCTGCTGCCCTC
>JBBIGX010000007.1:1372-2578 GCA_037447315.1 Gallionellaceae bacterium
CTTCACGAACAGCGGCAGATCCAGATGCTCGGCCACCGCGTTCCAGTCGGTCGGCGCTGTCAGCGCTTCGTATTCCGGAATGGGCAATCCTGCAGCCTGCCAGATCATCTTGGTACGCCACTTGTCCATGGCGATGGCGGAAGCCATCACGCCGCTGCCGGTGTAGGGGATGCCCATCAGCTCCAGCGCGCCCTGCACCGTGCCGTCTTCGCCATAGCGCCCGTGCAGCGCGATGAACACGCGATCGAATCCGTCTTTCTTCAGTTCGGACAGGTCCCGTTGCGCCGGGTCGAAGGCATGCGCATCCACACCGCTGCGCCGCAATGCAGCCAGCACCGCATTGCCGCTCTTCAGCGACACCTCGCGCTCGGCCGACCTGCCGCCGAACAACACCGCCACTTTTCCGTACGTGCTCACTTCGCTCCCTCTCCCACTATCCTGACCTCGGGGTGCAGCTCCACCCCCGTCTCGCGCAACACCGTCGCGCGCACCTCACCGATCAGGTCTTCGATGTCGGCCGCCGTCGCGCCGCCGACATTCACGATGAAGTTGGCATGCTTCTCAGACACCTGCGCCCCACCGATGCGCTTCCCCTTCAGGCCGCAGCCCTCGATCAATTTCGCCGCATACTGGCCGGGCGGATTGCGGAACACCGAACCCGCGTTCGGCATCTGCAACGGCTGGCTGGCGCTGCGCTTCTCCATCAACGCCTTGATCTCGCGCTTCGCCGCCTCGACATCGCCCGGCGCGAAACGCAGCCAGGCGCCGACGAACCACTCTTCGCCTGGCTGGCATAACGCCACATGCCGGTAACCAATCTCGTAGTCCTGCGGCGTGCGTTCGATCAATTCGCCGCTGCGCGTCAGCACCTGCACGCGCTGCACCGCGCTCCAGGTCTCGCCGCCATAGCAACCGGCGTTCATCGCCAGCATGCCGCCCAGCGTGCCGGGGATACCGACGAAGAACTCGGCGCCGCACAGACCCTGTCCGGCGACGAAGCGCGCCAGCTTGGCGCCTGCCACCCCGGCCTGCGCATACACCAGGTCGCCTTCCATGCGCAGCTCGGTGAGTGCGCCCACCATCAGCAGCACGGTGCCGGCGAACCCGCCGTCGCGCACCAGCAGGTTGCTGCCCAGCCCCACCGCCAGCAGCGGCTCCTCCGGCGGCACCTGACGCAGGAATGCTTGCAGGTCGGCCAGATCGGCC
>JBBIGX010000008.1:0-614 GCA_037447315.1 Gallionellaceae bacterium
TACTGGTTACCGGCCCGGTGTCGCGCCACATGGAAGAGGCGCTCAAGCGCACCTACGACGCGACACCGGGCCGGTGACCAGTAGCAAGTCGGCATGGCGTGGACTGGCGACGAATCGGATGCCCAACCCTTCAATGTTGTAATAGGCGTTGTTGACTGCGTGGATCTCCAGCTCGCAGCCGTTGCAGGAGCCGGCATCTACCATGCGGATCGACAGTGCGCCGCCTAACACATCGAGAATCTGCCGCTGCAGGCTCTGCTCTGTCACCCGCATGCTTTCGTCCGCCTGCGGACGGGCCTCGGTTTTGATGCCGGTCTTCACAATCTGTTTGAGTATGCGCAGCATGTCTTCCTCTACA
Source organism: Gallionellaceae bacterium (assembly GCA_037447315.1). GTDB lineage: Bacteria > Pseudomonadota > Gammaproteobacteria > Burkholderiales > Gallionellaceae > Sideroxyarcus. Next base: position 359 of record JBBIGX010000008.1, read on the forward strand.
GGTCATGTCCCGAATAACTCAGGTTGAACGATTTGTTAATGAGCGGGAAATCGGGAACGATGTTGTCGAGGATAGCGTGTTCCAGCGCCGGCCAGTTCTGCCAGGAAGGGTCGTGCGGGTGCACACGGCCGAGGCTGCCTGTGGCATCGGTATGGATCGCCACCAGCACCTCACCGCGCCACCCCTCCACCAGGCCGATGCCGAAGCCATTTCCTGGCAAGGCCTCCAGCGGGCACGCCGTGTCATTGCCGAGCAG
>JBBIGX010000008.1:624-2437 GCA_037447315.1 Gallionellaceae bacterium
ACCAATATCTCGCGCTGCAGGCGCAACGACTCGAACAGTTCGTCGAAACGCACGGTGACGCGCGCCGCCACGTCGCCGTTTCGATGGGTCGCCATGCGCACATCCAGTTTGTCATATGGGGCGCTGGCGAACTGCACGCGACTATCCCATGCCTGCGCGCTGGCACGTCCGGCCATGCCGCACAGACCGAGCTGCGCGGCCAGCTTCGGCTCGACACGACCGGTGGCGATGAAGCGGTCCTGCACGCCGGCGTGCTCGTCGTAGATACTGCGCAGCAGTCGTACTTCGCGTTCCAGCAGGGCGCACTCTTCTTCAATCACGCGCTTGCCGGCTGCGTCGATATCCACCGTGACGCCGCCGGGCACGATGCAGTCCATCAGGTAGCGGTGGCGGAACAGCGCGGCGTTGTTGCGCAGCACCTGCTCTTTCAATATCCAGAACTGGGAGAAGCCGAAAGTCAGCGCGACATCGTTGCCCAGATAGCCGAGATCGCCGAGGTGGTTAGCCACGCGCTCTCGTTCCAGCAACAGCGCGCGCAGCCACAGTGCGCGATCAGGCGGCGTCACCTTCGCGATGCTTTCCGCCGCCATGGCATACGCCCAGGCATAGGCAACAGTGCTGTCTCCACTGACACGCCCGGCCAGTTTCGCGCCCTGCTGTACGCTCATTCCCTCAAAACGTTTCTCGATTCCCTTGTGCGTATATCCGAGACGCTCCTCAAGCCGCAGCACGCGTTCTCCGATGATGGAGAAACGGAAGTGTCCCGGCTCGATGATACCGGCATGCACCGGGCCGACCGGGATCTCGTGCACACCCCGCCCTTCCACCTGCACGAAAGGATAATGGTCCTGCTCGTGCACATAACTGGCCGCCGCATCGAAATCCTTTCGCAACGGAAAGCTGCCGCTGTGCCAGGCAGCATGGCGCAGCCACTTACGGTGATCGACCCCGCCTTGCGCATACAGCCCGAGCAGGTCATATGTTGCGCGCTGCATGCGCCCGGCGGCATAGAAGATGTGGCTGATATCGGGATAGGCCGGCTGCACGGCAGGCAACGGCACCTCAAGGCAGACCAATCCGGTTTCGATCATCAGGGCCACATGCAACCTGAAACCACGCCCCTCGTGGCGCGCATCGCTGCCCCATAGCGCCACCAGGCGACCGCCGCCGTCACGCACCTGGGTGCAGATGTCCCCCAGCGATGCGGGGGCGATTTCGCCCGCCCATGCGGGGAGCTTATCGCTCAGGCGGGTCAGCTTCAAATCGGGATGTTTGATCGGCATGGTCGTTTACCCCAGCAACGTCGCCGCCTGGCGGTACCAGTCGGACAAGTAGGCCGGCATGTACAGGCCGAGCATCAGCACCAGCAACAGGTGCACGAACACCGGCACCAGCGCCGGCGGGTGCGGCAATGTCCGGGCGGTAGTCTCACCGAACACCATGGGTTGCACCTTGCCGAAGATGGCGGCGAAGGCGATGCCCAGCGCGATCAGCAGCACCGGCGTGGCCCACGGATATTCGTGCATGGCGGTGGTGATGATGAGGAACTCGCTGGCGAACACGCCGAACGGCGGCATGCCGAGAATGGCGAAGGTGCCCAGCCCCAGCCCCCAGCCGACGGTGGGGCTGACCTGCAGCAGGCCGCGAATGCTTTCCATCTGCTGCGTGCCGACCTTTTGCACCGCGTGGCCGACGGCGAAGAAGATCGCCGATTTGGTCAGCGAATGCACCGTCATGTGCAGCATGCCGGCATAGGTCGCCACAGCGCCGCCCATGCCGAAGGCAAAAGTGATCAGCCCCATGTGCTCGATGG
>JBBIGX010000009.1:0-2375 GCA_037447315.1 Gallionellaceae bacterium
CTCGATATCCTCATAGCCGATACGCAGCTGGCGTGACAGTCCCGGCAGATCCTGCACCGCCCCGCTCTTCAATCCTTCATCCATCTTGCGCAGCATCTGCAACGCGAAATACAGCTGCGTCGCCGGCGTCATCTTCAACGCATGACTGCTGCGCCAGTGCGGGATGGAAGCCGTGATGATGGCGCCCGACAGCAACACCAGCCAGGAAAGGAATATCCACAGCAGGAAGATGGGCACGCTGGCAAACGCCCCATACACCAGCTTGTAGGTCGGGAAGTGCGTGATGTAATAGGCGAACGCATGGTTCATCGACTCGAAAGCTGCGGCCGCGATGACACCTCCGGTCAGCGCGTGCGGCAAGGGCACATAGCGGTTGGGCACCACGCGGAACAGCAGCGTAAAGGCAGCGGCAGTCAGCACCACCGGGAACAGCTTGAGCAGGGTCACACCGCCCGCCGGCATATGTTTGGCATAGCCCAGCGACAGGCCGGTCAGCCAGGAGGTCAGCGACAGGCTGGCGCCAACCAGCAGCGGCGCCAGCGTGATGACCGCCCAGTACACGAACACGCGCTGCAACAGGTTGCGCTGGCGAGAAGCCCTGAAGATGCGATGAAAGGCGTTGTCTATGGTCAGCATCATCCACATCGCGGTAATACCGAGGAAAGCGATGCCCAGTGCCGTCAGGCGCGAGGCACTCTCGGCGAACTGCTCCATGTAGCGCATGATCATCTTGCCGCCGGTTTCCGGCAACATGTTGGAGAGCACGAAGGACTTGAGCGAAGCGGACAGGTCGGCGAACACGGGAAACGCCGAGAACACCGTCAGCATGATGGTGAGCAGGGGCACCAGTGACAACAGCGTGGTGAAAGTCAGGCTGGCCGCCATCTCGCTGCAACGGTCGTCACGCAACCGCAGCACCACGAAACGCAAAAAGCGCAGCACATCCATCACATCCCGTTTCAGACGTTCCATATTCCTGTTCGACTCAATACAATGCGCGCATGATACCCGACAACAACGCTCCCCAAGACAATGGCCGTACTGCGCGCCAGCTGTTGCGCGCCCACCGCTACGGCGCACTGGGTACCCTGTCGAAGAAGTTCGACGGTCACCCCTTCACCTCCATCACTCCCTACCTCACCGATCACGACGGCAGCCTGCTGATCCTGATCAGCGGACTGGCGGAACACACGAAGAACATCCTGCACGATTCGCGCGTCAGCCTGATCACTCACAACCAGGAAGACCCGCATATCCAGACACAGGGGCGCGTCACCGTGGTCGGGCATGCGGTGTTCCAGCAGGACCGGGAAGGCTGCGGCCGGCGCTACCTGCGCTATTTCCCCGAAGCCCGGACCTACTATGACATGGCCGATTTCAACTTCTTCCGCATCACCCCGCTGGCGATACGCTATATCGGCGGCTTCGGCGACATCCACTGGGTGAAGAACGAAAGCTACCTGGTGCCGAAGCATGCACTGATGGAGGAGGAGGAAGCCCTGCTTGCCGAACTGAACGCAATGGCAGGAGACACGTCATGGGTGGGTGTGGATTGCGACGGCTATGACCTGCGCACCGGCGACCGTCTGCAACGTCACGCATTCGCGAACCGGCCCTGACAGCGGCGGCCGTCCGCACCGCCCTCACGGTAGAGAAACGCTAACCGCGCAGTCCTTTGGATTCGAACAGCGGGCTCGGCTCCCCTGCCGGCTGGCGCTCCAGCTCGGGCAACGGCACCACGGGTTCCCTGTCAACCCCCTGTGCTGCGGGAGCTGCCTGTGGCCGCTTCTCCATGACCGGAACGGCTTTGTCCTTGGCTGTTTTCGCCGGCTGGATGCGCACCACGGATTCAGCAAGCGGGGCGGCATGCGCGGCGCCGGCAACGAGCAACACGGAGAGTCCCGCCCCCGCCCATCCGAACCCGTGCTTGTGCCGCATGCCCCTCCCTTGCGCGCTCCCTCAGACCTGCGGATGCGCCCGCTCTGCCCCGGCTTCCAGCTTGTTCAATGCATTCAGGTAGGCCTTGGCGGAAGCGACCACGATATCGGTATCCGCCCCCTGTCCGTTGACCACACGGCCACCTTTGGCCAGGCGCACCGTGACCTCGCCCTGTGCATCGGTGCCGCTGGTGATGTTGTTCACCGAGTACAGCAGCAGTTCGGTTCCGCTCTTCACGATCTGCTCGATGGCCTTGAACGTGGCATCCACCGGACCGCCCCCCTGCGCATCCGCCTGGCGCTCCTTGCCGCCCACGCTCAGAATCACGCGCGCCACCGGCAAGGTGCCGGTCTCGGAATGGGCGCCCATCGCCGTCAGACGGAAATGTTCACTCACCTGGGCGGCCTCCTCCTCGCTGACCAGCGCCTGGATATCCT
>JBBIGX010000010.1:0-2347 GCA_037447315.1 Gallionellaceae bacterium
GCTCATCGGCCGCCTGGCAACTTACGCCCGGGTCAATGAGTACGGTTTCATCGAGACGCCATACCGGCGTGTGCTCAAGACCGTCCCCAACCGGGTTGAAGATTTGATTGACAAACGGGTGCGCGAGCCGGTGATCGATCTATTCGCCGGCGAAACCTCGGCTTTGCTGGCCTGGACGGACTACCTGCTGGGAGAGCGTCTCGACCGTCATGGCTATGCCATCGTCGCGCTGTCGCTGGGCGGGGCGGTGGTCATGCTGTGGGCGCCGCAACTCGGCCTGCCTGTCCCGCAGAACATTTCGGAATGGCTGGGCTTGTCCGCCGGCATGGGCTTCGCCCTCTCCAACGTCGTCTCGCGCCGATCCGCACATCTCTCGGTCGGGGTGAAATCATTCAGCCTGTGGTTGGGCACGCTGCTGCTGACCCTGCCTTTCCTCTGGTTGCAGGGCGGCCTCGCCGGGCAGCTGGCGGCGGTGTCGCCCGCCTCCTGGTTCATGTTGCTGTTGCTGGGGGCGGTGTTGTGCGCCACCAGTTTCGCCGTGCAATATGGCGTCGCCCACCTTGCGGCGAATCGGGCCGTGGTGCTGTTCCTGTTCGAACTGGTAGTCGCTGCCGTGGCTGCTTGGCTGCTAGCCGGCGAGCGCATGGACTGGCGCGAGTGGGTGGGGGCGGCATTCATCGTCTCCGCCACGCTGCTGTCAGGCAGGATGCAGCGGGAAGAATGAATCACCCGCAACGGTTCAGCACACTGCAGGGTTCCGTGCCGCCTGTCACGACTCAGCGCCGCTCGCAGACGAATCGCTCGCACTCTGCGGCTGGCAAGGGTTTGCTGAAATAGTAGCCCTGTATCTCGTCACAGTCCTGCCGACGCAGGAATTTCAGTTGTCCCTCCGTTTCCACGCATTTCGCGATGGTCTGCAAGCCGAGGCCATGCCATGTTGATGACTGCGGTGACGATGGCCTGATCCTCCGGGCCCACGGTGAGGTCGCGCACAAAGGACGCGTCAATCTTCAGCCTGTGGAGCTTGAAACGTTTGAGGTGGCCGAGTGAGGAATAGCCGGTGCCGAAATCGTCGATGGACAGCCTTGTTCATGCAACTTGGCAGGCCGTTGAAAAACGACTGCGGTGGGCCATCTGAGACGTTGCACGGCGCGCGCTTCCTCGTCTATCTATTTGATAGGTCTTGGTCGCTGCGCTCCGTGCGCCTTGCATCTGGCCATCCTCGCTACGTTTTTCAACGGCCTGTTAGTCCATCACGGTGACGGCGTTTTGCGGGGTGTCCATGTGGCGGGGTACGCAGATGGTAGCGGTTTGTCAGGCCACCGTCACCTTGTTGTCCAGATACACATCCTGCACTGCGTTGATCAGCGCCACGCCGTCCGGCATCGGCTTCTGGAACGCCTTGCGGCCGAGGATGAGTCCCATGCCGCCCGCGCGCTTGTTGATGACGGCGGTGCGCACCGCCTGATGCAGGTCGTCCTTGCCCGATTCGCCGCCGGAGTTGATGAGTCCGGCGCGGCCCATGTAGCAGTTCGCCACCTGGTAGCGCACCAGGTCGATGGGATGGTCGGTGGTGAGGTCGCTATACACCTTGGGACTGGTCTTGCCGAACTTGATGGCGTTGTAGCCGCCGTTGTTCTCGGCCATCTTCTGCTTGACGATGTCGGCGTTGATGGTCACGGCGAGATGGTTGGCCTGGCCGGTCAGGTCGGCGGCGACGTGGTAATCCTTGTCCGCGGTCTTGAACGCCGGGTTGCGCAGGTAGGCCCACAGGATGGTCGCCATGCCGAGTTCATGCGCATGCTGGAATGCTGCCGAGATTTCGATGATCTGGCGGCGTGATTGCTCCGAGCCGAAGAACACCGTCGCCCCCACCGCCACCGCGCCCATGTCGAAGGCCTGATCCACGCTGGCGAACAGGGTCTGGTCGAATTCGTTGGGGTAGGTCAGCAGTTCGTTGTGGTTGAGCTTCACGATGAACGGCACCTTGTGCGCATACTTGCGCGCGACCGAACTCAGCACGCCCAGCGTGGAAGCCACGCCGTTGCAGCCGGCCTCAATAGCGAGCTTCACGATGTTCTCGGGGTCGAAGTACTCCGGGTTCTTGGCGAAGCTGGCGCCGGCGGAATGCTCGATGCCCTGGTCCACGGGCAGGATGCTCAGATAGCCGGTGCCGGCCAGTCGGCCGGTGTGGAAGAGCCGGTGCAGGTTGGCCAGCACGCGGTTGTTGCGGTCCGAAGGCGCGAAGACACGGTCCAAAAAGTCCGGGCCGGGCACATGCAAACGTTCCTTCGAGATTTTGGGCGAGCTGAACCCAAGCAGGGATTCAGCCTTGTCGCCCAAGAGG
>JBBIGX010000011.1:0-1328 GCA_037447315.1 Gallionellaceae bacterium
CCTGAAGCACACCCCTCTGCTCCAGATCAACCGCCGGCCTGCTCCCGCTTCTTCAGCACCCGCCACAGCCCCCATCCGGACATCGCCAGCAAGCCTGCCGCCAGCCACAGCGGCCACAGCACGGGCCGGTTCCACTGGCGGCGCGCTTCGTCCCTCCGCCCGGCATCAACGCGCCAATACTTGAGCCGGTTGTTGGCCATGATGTTGGGTTTGACGTTGTGCAGCCAGCCATGCTGCAACACGTAGTTCTTGGGGTGGAAGCCCCACAGCCAGGGTGAATCGCGGCGCAGGATCTCCAGCATGCGGTCGATGATGGCCTGCCGCGCCGGGCCGTTCTCCATGTTCTTCATCTGCTCGAACAGGCGGTCGTATTCGGGATTGCTGTAGTTCGCGGCATTCTCGCCGCCATGTTGCACCTTGCCCTGCGGCCCGTGTAGCAGGAAGAAGAAGTTCTCGGGATCGGGATAGTCGGCGTTCCAGCCGAAGTAGAACAGCTGCGTGTCGCCGCGCCGTATCTTGTCCTGGAAACGGTTGTAATCGGTGCTGCGCACGTCGAGCTGGATGCCCAGCTTGTCGAACTGCTTGCGCAGCCAGTCCAGGCGCGATTTGCTGCCGACACCAGCCGAGGTGGTGTCGAGGTGGATGACCAGCGGCTGCCCGGTGCGCACATCGACGCCGTTCGGATAACCGGCCTCGGCCAGCAGGCGTTTGGCTTCGGCGATGGGTTTGCGCTTCGCCTCGCCGTCCACGCAGTCATACACATAGCGGTTGATGCCGGCACAGCCCGGGCGATAACCGAAGATGCCGGGCGGCAGCGGCGACTGCGCCGCGATGCCCCGGCCGTTGGCGAAGATGGAGATGAACTCTTCGAAATCTACGGCGATGGCGATGGCACGGCGCAGCTTGGTGGCGCGCTCCGAGTTTCCGCCGACCGTCGCGTCCAGCCAGTTGAAACCGGTATACATGGTGGAGGTGGAGACCGAGGTGTTGAGCGTGATGCCCTGCGCATGCATCGCATCGCTGACGCTGGCCTCGCCGCTCACGCCGACCTGCACTGCCTGGTCGAAGCTGTCCGAACTGATGCCGGAGGCGTCGTAATACCCCTGCAGGAATTTGTTCCAGTAGGGGATGGTCTCCTTTTCCAGCGAGAACACGATGCGCTCGATCAGCGGCAGGGGCTTGCCGGCATCCTGCAGCAGGCCGGCTTCCGCATCGCCCGGCTCTCCTTCCACCGGATAGGTCTCGCTGTCGTAATACGGGTTCTTCGTCAGCACCATGCGCCGGTTCGGATCATGTTCCGACAGGTAATACGGCCCGCTGCCGACCGG
>JBBIGX010000011.1:1361-1808 GCA_037447315.1 Gallionellaceae bacterium
GTGAGGTTGCGTTCCTTCATGCCGGGCTGCGCGTAGAAACGCTCGGCCTCCGGCGGCATCGGCGCGAAGAACGGCATCGCCAGCCAGTAGACGAACTGCGGATATTTGCCGTGGATGGTGATGCGCCAGGTGGTATCGTCCACCACCTCGACGCCGGGCAGCGGATAGGCATCGAGATCGAGGAAAGCCTCCGGATGCGCCCGGTTCGCGGCCTGCAAGGCTGCGGCATAGTCTTTCAGGCCGACGATGTATTCCATCATCACCCCGGCGATGGGCGTGTGCAGTTGCGGATGGACGAGACGCTTGATCTGCCATGCGTAGTCGGCGGCGGTAACGGTGCGCGTCGCCATCGCCGGGAAATCGTTCACGCCGTGGATGCCGTCCAGGTCTTGCGCGGTGAGCGAGAGGTTGGCGGGAACGAAGGCCGGGTGCGGCTGGTAGCGCATG
>JBBIGX010000011.1:1838-2081 GCA_037447315.1 Gallionellaceae bacterium
TTGAGATGCAGTTCATAGACGCTGTAGGCGATGCGCGCATCCGGCGCATTCGGCGGCAGCGGACGGCGCTGCCGGTCGAGGTAGGTCACGCGCGGCAGTGCGCTGGCCGCCAGCGGCACCAGTTGATACGGGCGTTTCAGGTAATGGTATTGCAGCGGCGGTTCGTAGATCTGCGCCAGGAACTCGTACTCGTTCTCGCTGTAGGCCTGCGCCGGATCGAGGTGTTTGGGACGTTCGGTGAAC
>JBBIGX010000012.1:0-12197 GCA_037447315.1 Gallionellaceae bacterium
AACTGGGTTGTGAAGTGATCCTGGCGACCAATTTCACCGTCGAGGGCGAAGCGACCGCGCATTACATCGCGACGTTGCTGAGTGCGCAGGGCATCAAGGTGTCGCGTATCGCGCGTGGCCTGCCGGTGGGGGGCGAGCTGGAACATGTAGACAGCGGCACGCTGGCACAGGCGGTGCTGGAAAGGCGGACGGTGACGGGATGAGCGAGGAAGCCACACAATCCGGCGAACGGTTGCAGAAGGTGCTGGCGCAGGCCGGCATCGGCTCGCGCCGCGAGATGGAGGACTGGATCGAAGCCGGCAGGGTCATCGTCAACGGCGAAGTGGCCAGACTGGGCATGCGCGTCGCCGAGGGCGACAAGGTCAAGGTGGATGGCCGCCTGCTGCGGCTGAATCTGGAAGCCGGGCCGAAACTGCCGCGCGTGCTGCTGTACCACAAGCAGGAAGGCGAGATTGTCAGCCGCGACGACCCGGACGGGCGTCCCAGTGTGTTCGACCATCTGCCGAAACTGCGCGGGCAGAAATGGATTGCCATCGGGAGGCTGGACTTCAACACCAGCGGACTGCTGATCTTCACCACTTCGGGCGAACTGGCGAACCGGCTGATGCATCCGCGCTTCGAGGTGGAGCGCGAATACGCGGTGCGGGTGCAGGGCGAGATGACGCCGGACCAGATGAAGCAGATGACCGGCAAGGGGCTGGAACTGGAAGACGGCGTGGTGCGATTCGCCCGCTTGGTCGATGAGGGGGGCGAAGGTTTCAATCACTGGTACCGCATCGTCATCAAGGAAGGGCGCAACCGCGAGGTGCGGCGCACCTTCGAGTCGCTGGGGTTGCCGGTCAGCCGCCTGATGCGGGTGCGTTTCGGCATCGTCAACCTGCCGCCGCGCATCAAGCGCGGCATGATGGCGGAACTGGGCGAGGGGGAGGTGAGGGCGGTCATGGAATGGGCGGGTTTGCCGCTTCCGGCACCGCGCCAGATATCACGCAAGGTAAGGCCCGGCAAGCTGCCTCGGGCCAGGGTGCGGAAAAATTGAACTGGCGATAACCCCATACTGCCGCTAGAATCCGGGCGTATTATTTTCGGCTTTTTGTTGCCGATGCCACGGTTCGGAGCAAAGACAGACAGGATTCATGGAACAAAGAGGCAATAAAACCATCGTTTGCTCGGTCTTCTTCCTGGATATCGTCGAATATTCCAAGAAGTCCGTGGCAGGCCAGATATCCCTGAAGGAGCGCTTCAACGCCTTCCTGTCCATCGCCATCCGCGATGTGCCGGTGGCCGACCGCATCATCCTGGATACCGGCGATGGCGCTGCCATCAGTTTCCTGGGGGATATCGAGGATGCACTGCAGGCTGCACTCAGCATGCGCAGCAGTCTGTTGGGCGAGGGGGTGCGCATGGATCCGCCGCTGCTGGTGCGCATGGGCATCAATCTCGGTCCGGTGCGTCTGGTCAAGGACATCAACGGCCAGCCCAACATCGTCGGGGATGGCATCAACGTCGCGCAGCGCGTGATGGGGTTCGCTGACCCGGGGCAGATCCTGGTGTCGCGCTCCTATTACGATGCGGTGTCGCGCCTGTCACCCGAATATGCCGGCATGTTCCACTATCAGGGAGCGCGCACCGACAAACATGTGCGCGAGCATGAGGTGTACGCCATCGGTTATCCGGGCGATTTCACTTCGACACAACGTAGCGTGCAGATCAAAAAGGAGATCGGGCAGTCAACCGGAATGCGGCGCATCGTGGCGCAAGCCAAGGGATATTGGTATGAATTCCTGCGCCAGGTGGCAGGGTATGAGCGGCAGGCGGTCGCGATGTTCAACCGTGCGACGCGAAAACAGCGTGCCGGCTATATCGGGGTGGCGGCGGTCCTGCTGCTCACCCTGGTTTTTGCCATTTACAATCTGGCGCATGACAATGAACCGGAACCGGCCGCGCCTGTCGTAGCCGCAGCATCCCCGGATCAGGTCGCGACGACCCCTGTACAGGCGCAACAGCCGGTGGAAAAGGAGATACAGGGCGTCAAGGAGAGTGCCCGTATACGCACACTCGAAGATACGACCGGCGGACCGGCGGTGGTCAGCCTGGCCATCCTGCCGTGGGGGGAGGTATACCTGGACGGCAAGAAACAGGGGGTCAGTCCGCCGTTGCTGGAATTGCAGGTGGTGGCGGGACGCCACACGGTGGAGATCAGGAACTCGACTTTCCCGGTGTACAAGGAAGTGATACAGGCCAAGCCGGGATCGACGATAAGAATAAAGCACAGTTTTAATTAGTGCCGGAACGGATAGGAGAGTGGAAGGATGTCAAGGTGGATCGCGGCGGGCCTGGGCTTGCTGATGCTTGCCGGTTGCGGATCGGTGGTCGGGACCTGCGAGGATGGCAGCGGCGGCATACGGCTGTTCGGTGACAGCGTCGCCAAGCGTTATCTGGACAAGGGTGTCAGCGAATATCAGGCAGGCAACTATGTCAATGCAAAGACCGCTTTCGAAGGAGTGCTGGGGAATCAGTATGCGACCCATTATGAATTATTGTTGGCGAACAAACACATGGCTTTCATTCACTGCATCTCCGGTGACCAGAAGATGTGCCGGGAGCATTTCAAGCGGGTGCTCGAACTTAACCCTGATTTCGAACTTTCGGCGGCCGAAGCAGGACATCCGCTGTGGGGGCCGGTCTTCCGCAGCGTGCAGGCGGCATCCAGGAAGTGATTCCTGATCACTCCCGATCATGATCAGAAAACTCGGTCGTTATGAGATCGTCAGTGAACTGGGCCAGGGGGCGATGGGTGTCGTCTACAAGGCCAGGGATCCGCTCATCGACCGCGAAGTGGCGATCAAGACCATCAACCTGAGTCTGGCGCTGGATGAGCGAGAGGAATACGAAGGGCGTTTCTACCAGGAAGCCAAGGCAGCAGGGCGGCTCAACCACCCGAACATCGTGACCATCTACGATGTCGGGCGCGAAGAGGATATCGCCTATATCGCCATGGAATACCTGCATGGCCGTGAGTTGCGCGATATTCTCAACGAGACCCGGGTCCTGCCCGTTGGACAGTCGCTGGACATCGCGGCGCAGGTTGCGCTCGGCCTGTCCTATGCGCATGAGCACGACATCGTGCATCGTGACATCAAGCCTTCGAACGTGATGGTCGTGCGCGACGGGCATGTGAAGATCACCGATTTCGGTATCGCGCGCATGGCGTCCTCCGCTGTGCGTACCCAGACCGGCATGGTGCTGGGTTCCCCCAAATACATGTCACCTGAGCAGGTGCTGGGCAAGCTGACCGACCGGCGTTCGGACGTCTTCTCGCTGGGTGTGATGTTGTACGAGATGCTGACCGGGCAGGTTCCGTTCATCGGCGAGAACGTGAACGCCATCATGTACCAGACGCTGAATGCGGTGCCGCCGCCGCCCAGCCATGCCAATCCGGCGGTGCCGGAGATGCTGAACTTCATCGTGGCCAAGGCGCTGGCCAAGGATCTTGAAGCGCGTTACCAGGATGCGCGCGAACTGGCGAACGATCTGCGCGCTTGCCGTGATGCGCTGCCGCGTGAACCGGTCGCTGCCAGCTCTCCGGTCAAACGTGCGCCCAGTCTGGCCAACGCAGCGGAGGGCGACGAGTCCAAACCGGTGGTGACACTGGGGCTGTCCCCGTCCTTCGACTCGGTTGAGGCGACCATGCGTCTGGCGGCGATGACGGCCAGCAACGAGGATGTGGAGGAGCTCTCCAGGACGTTGCGCATATCGCGCCCCGGCCTCAACGAGATCAGCCAGGCTGCGCCGTACCGCGAGCTGCCCCGTTCCGTACGTCACGAACCCGCTTCCAGCAGTGGCAGTTATCTGCTGCGGGTGATCGTTGCGCTGATCCTGATCGGTCTGTTCTCCGCGCTTCTGTTCTGAACCACTCGAGGTACGATGGACAAAGAGGCGCGTTTCAATCTGCGGCCCTCAGTCATTCTCGGTGTCCTGATGTCGGCCGCCGCCATCCCGGTTCTCATCTTATTGTTCATATTGCCCATCCCGCTCGCTGTGCGTGTGTTCGTTGCTGTCTGGGTGCTGTATGTCACATTCAGTGTGCTATGGCGTGACGCTTGGTTGCGCAGGCCGGATTCCTGTGCCGCCTTGCGCTGCGATACGGGACGTCGCGCATCGCTGGAAGGGCGTGACGGCAAGCAACTGAATGGACAGATCTGCGGCGACACGCTGGTCACGCCTTGGCTGGTGCTGCTCAATGTGCGGATCGACGGGGGGGGCCGGCGCAGCGTGGTGGTATTGCCGGACAGTTTGCCGCGCGAGGATTTCCGGCGTTTGCGCGTGTTACTGAGGAATTCCGGGGGTGTTCAGCCCTGAGGCGTGAGGATGGTAGGCAGCGCTTCGGGCAGCGTCTGCGGATAGTCCTTGCTGTAGTGCAGGCCGCGGCTCTCATGGCGGGCGAGGGCGCTCTGCACGATGAGGTCGGCGGTCTGCACCAGGTTGCGCAATTCCAGCAGGTCGGCAGTCACATGGAAATTGCGGTAATACTCGTTGATCTCCTCATGCAGCAGCCGGATGCGGTGCTGCGCGCGCTGCAGACGTTTGGTGGTGCGCACGATGCCGACATAGTCCCACATGAAACGCCGCAGTTCGTCCCAGTTGTGCGAGACGACCACCAGTTCATCGGCATCCGTCACCCGGCTCTCGTCCCAATCGGGGAGTGAATCCGCAGCATCGGCTGTCTGCGCCAGGATGTCCTGTGCCGCGGCATCGGCGAACACCAGGCATTCCAGCAGCGAGTTGCTGGCCAGGCGGTTGGCGCCGTGCAGGCCGGTGCAGGCGGTCTCGCCGACGGCATACAGGTTCCCGATGTCGGTGCGCGCGGCCAGGTCGGTCATCAGGCCGCCACAGGTGAAATGCATGGCAGGCACCACCGGGATGGGCTGCTTCGCAATGTCGATTCCCAGCGACAGGCAGCGTGCATGGATGGTGGGGAAATGCTCGCGCAGGAACGCTTCCGGCTGGTGTGTGATGTCCAGATAGACGCAATCCAGTCCGCCCTTCTTCATCTCATAGTCGATGGCGCGTGCCACCACGTCGCGCGGGGCTAGTTCGGCGCGTTCGTCATGCCGGGGCATGAAACGCGTGCCGTCCGGCAGCCTGAGGATGCCGCCTTCGCCGCGTACCGCCTCGCTGATGAGGAAGGACTTGGCGTGCGGGTGATACAGGCAGGTCGGGTGGAACTGCATGAATTCCATGTTGGATACGCGGCAACCGGCACGCCAGCCCATGGCGATGCCGTCGCCGGTGGCGGTATCGGGATTCGTGGTGTAGAGATAGACCTTGCCGGCGCCGCCGGTGGCGAGCACGGTATGCGCGGCGGCGATGGTGACCACGCGGTCGTTGGTCTTGTCCAGCACATAGGCGCCATAACAGCGGCGGGGCGACTTGCCGATCTTGTGTCCGATGATCAGGTCGACCGCGATGTGCTGTTCCAGCACGGTGATGTTAGGGTGGGCGCGCACTTTGTCTGCCAGTGTCTGCTGCACCGCCAGTCCGGTGGCATCGGCGGCGTGGATGATGCGGCGCTTGCTGTGCCCGCCCTCCCGGGTGAGGTGGAATTCCTGACCGGGAGGGTCCTCTTTGGAGAAGGGGACGCCCTGATCGACCAGCCAGCCGACGGCAGCCGCGCCGCGCTCGACCACGAAACGCGTGGTGACCGGGTCACACAGGCCGACGCCGGCGGTCAGGGTGTCGCGGATGTGCTCTTCCAGACTGTCATCCGGGCTCTGTACGGCGGCGATCCCGCCCTGTGCCCAGGCGCTGGCCCCGTCCAGCAGCGAACGTTTGGTGACGATGGCCACCTTGTGGCGGCCGGCCAGTTTCAGGGCCAGCGTCAGGCCGGCCAGGCCGCTACCGATGATCAGGGTGTCGAAACGCAGCACGATGGGGGAAAGGCGAGAGGCTCATTGGCGCGACTATAGCAAAACTTGCGCTGCCTAGCGGAAATGAACTTATTCTGCAGGAGGCTGTCCATTGGCGCGTTACGGGCAAGGCTGACGATTGGGTACCCCTCCGGTTATACTCTCGCGCCGCGCATCGCGGCGCAATCAATACAAACCGGGAAACGGAATGGGTGACAGGGAGGTCGATCAACAGCTGGTGGAGCGTGCGCAACGTGGCGACAAGCACGCGTTCGAGCTGCTGGTGGCCAAGTATCAGCGCCGGCTGGGGCGACTGATTTCGCGTTTCGTGCGCAACCCGGGCGAAGCGGAGGATGTCACGCAGGAAGCCTTCATCAAGGCTTACCGTGCGTTGCCGGCGTTCCGCGGCGACAGCGCGTTCTATACCTGGCTGTACCGGATCGGCATCAATACCGCCAAGAACCACCTGCTGTCGCAAGGACGCCGGGCGCCGACCAGCACCCCGCTGGATGCGGAGGATGCCGAGGCGTTCGAGGATGCGGCCCTGCTGCATGAAGTGGCGACGCCGGAGAACGAATTGATGAGCAAGCAGGTGGTCGAGGTGGTCAACTCGTCCCTGCAGGAATTGCCCGAGGATCTGCGCACCGCCTTGACGCTGCGCGAGATCGAGGGCCTGAGTTACGAAGAGATCGCGTCGGTGATGAACTGTCCGATCGGCACGGTGAGATCACGCATCTTTCGTGCGCGTGAGGCGGTGGCGGCCAATCTGCGCCCGCTGCTGGGGACGAGTGAAGAAAAGAGGTGGTGAACATGAAGCAGGAAATTTCAGTACTGATGGATGGCGAGATGTTCGAGGACGATGCGGACCTTTTCTTCGACAAGCTCAAACGACATCCGGATGCGCAGGCCGATTGGGCCACTTACCACCTGATCGGCGACGTCCTGCGCCAGCCCGATCATATCCATTGCGACTTCATGACCTCCTTCCGTGAGCGCCTGCAGGCCGAGCCGACCATCCTCGCGCCGCAGCGCCGCCATCCGCAGCGGATCCGCCAGTACGCGATGTCCGCCGCCGCTTCGATGATGGCGCTGGCGCTGGTCGCCTGGCTGTCGATGCAAGTCGGGCAGGAGCCGGCGCCGCAAATGGCTGCTGTGCCGCAGCAGGGCTTGGTGCATCCAGTCGCCTACCATGCCAGCGACTATCTGATGGCGCATCAGGAATTCTCGCCCAGCGCCGATGTGCAGGGTGCGGCGACCTATATCCATACGGTGGCGGCAAGATAGTGCGAGATGCCATGCTGAAATCCGGCCTGCTGTGGGTGCTGCTGTCGCTCGGTGCGGCTGTGGCGCATGCCGATCCTTTGCGGGACGATGCCGACTGGTTGCGCACCATGGCGTTCGCGGCACATGAGACGAATTACAGCGGGGTGTTCGTGTACCAGGCAGGGGGGCGGGTGGAGACCTCGCGCATCACCCATGTGGTTGACGAGCAGGGTGTGCATGAGTGCCTGCAAGGACTGGACGGTGAGCGGCGGGAGATCATTCGCAACAACGACCAGGTCTGGTTGCACATGGGCGACAAGAAGGTGCGCTTCGAGAAACATCGCACCCGGCGCGCTTTTCCGGCCCTGCTGCCGGAGCAGATCCAGACCCTGAAAGAGAACTACATCATCACCCAGCAAGAGGAAGACCGCGTGGCAGACCATCACGCACATACCTTGCTGCTGCAGCCGCGGGATACTTTGCGCTATACGCGCAAGATGTGGGCGGACAGCCAGTCCGGCCTGCTGCTGAAAGCGGTGGTGCTGGATGAACACGGCAAGATCATCGAGCAATATGCGTTCACCCAGTTGCAGATCGGTGGCGATATTGATTGCAAATGGGGGGTGCCCGATGAGCATGACCTCGAAAGGCTGGCGCGCCGCAAGCATCTGTCGCCGCTGCCGGAGGCAAACGTGGAGAATATTGCCAGCGGCTGGCAGGTGGATGCCGTGCCGCCCGGATTCAAGAAGATACTTGAGATGCGCCGCCAGATGCGCGACAAGAAGTTCCCCGTGGTGCACATCGTGTACTCCGACGGTCTGGCGGCCCTGTCGGTCTTCATCGAGCAGGCCAGCGATGCGGCCGGCTTCCGTCCCGGATTGACCAGCCAGGGGGCGGTGCACGTGCATAGCAGGTTGCAGGGCGATTATCTGGTGACCGTGGTCGGCGAGATGCCGCCGCGCGCCGTGATCCAGGTCGCCGACTCGGTGCGTTATGCGGGAGTCGCGCCATGAACGAGATGCGCGCCATCGTGCTCAGCCTGCACGGCGGCGAAGCCGAGATCGCGCCGGTTGGCGGCAACGGTTGCGGCCATTGCGCAAGCGGCAAGGGGTGCGGCAGCAGCAAGCTGTCGCAACTGTTCTGCAGCAGCCAGCCACGCACCTTTCGCGTTGCCAACCAGGCGCATGCGCAGGTGGGAGATGAGGTGGCTGTCGGACTGCCGGACGGCATCCTGCTGCGCAACTCGGTGCTGATGTACTTGCTGCCACTCGCACTGATGTTGGTTGGCGCGCTGCTGGGGTCCAGCATCGGCATCGGTATGCAGGATGCCGCCGCGCTGCTGGGGTCCGTCGTCGGCCTGGCGGCGGGTTTCCTCGTGGTGCGACGGGTGACGCAGGGCTCTGCCACGCAGGCGGTGGTGCGCGCCATCGTCACTGCCGCCGATCACTGATCCATTGTTCTGACAGGAGGTCTTGATGCTCAAGCGATCACTCATTCTTTTGTCCGGCATGCTGCTGGCGGCTGCGGTTTCGGCCAGGGAGCTGCCGGACTTCACCGATCTGGTGGAGAAACGGGGCGCGGCCGTGGTCAACGTCAGTACTACGCAGGTCATCAATACGCAGCAGATGGTGCCGGGCTTTCCCAATATTCCGGAGAACGATCCGTTCTATGAGTTCTTCCGCCGCTTTGTGCCGCAGATACCGCGCCAGCAGGAATCGCAATCGCTCGGCTCCGGCTTCATCATCAGCGCCGACGGTTATATCCTGACCAATGCGCATGTGGTGGATCGCGCCGACAAGATCACCGTGCGCCTCACCGACAAGCGCGAATTCAAGGCGCGCATCGTGGGGGCGGACAAGCGCACCGACGTGGCGCTGCTGAAGATCGAGGCCGCCGGCCTGCCGGTTGTGGTGCTGGGCAATCCGGAACAGCTCAAGGTTGGCGAATGGGTGCTGGCCATCGGTTCTCCGTTCGGTTTTGACAGCAGCGTGACGGCGGGTATCGTCAGCGCCAAGGGTCGTTCCCTGCCGCAGGAGAACTTCGTGCCCTTCATCCAGACCGACGTGGCGATCAACCCCGGCAACTCGGGCGGCCCCCTGTTCAACATGAAGGGCGAGGTGGTCGGCATCAATTCCCAGATCTATAGCCGTTCCGGTGGTTACATGGGGTTGTCGTTCGCCATCCCGATCGATGTGGCGATGGATGTGGTCAACCAGTTGCGCACCACCGGCAAGGTCACGCGCGGCCGCATCGGCGTCACCATCCAGGAGGTCACACGTGAGTTGGCGGAATCTTTCGGCCTGTCCAAGCCGAGCGGCGCATTGATCTCCGGCGTGGAAAAAGGCGGCCCGGCAGACAAGGCCGGCGTCCGTGTCAGCGACGTGATTCTCAAGTTCGGCGGCAAGGCGGTTGAAAGCTCCTCCGACTTGCCGCGCATGGTGGCGGCGACCAAGCCGGGCAGCAAAGTGCCGGTGCTGGTCTGGCGCAAGGGCAACACGCTGGAAGTCTCGTTGGTGGTCGGCGAGATCAGGGATCCGGTAGAAAAGGTTGCCAAAACAGAGGAGGCGAGCGATGCGCAGTCGCAGAGCGTGCTGCGCCTGGGGCTGAGCGTGAAGGAACTGACTGATGAGCAGAAGGCGGAGCTCCAGGTCGAGGGCGGCTTGCTGGTGGTCGATGCCAAGGGAGCCGCGGCGCGGCTACAACGCGGCGATGTGATCCTCGCCGTGGGCAACATCGAGATCCGCAGCGTGGCGCAGTTCAACGACATTCTGAAACTCGTGCCGCCGGGCCGCAGCATCGCGTTGCTGGTGCGCCGCAACGGCGGCACCGTCTACATTCCGGTCCGCCTGGACGAGAAATAACCCTGCCGTTCGGCAGCGCCCGTCAAAATCGGCTAGAATGCGCGCCCTGCGCAACTGCCGAATTTGACGGGATTTTTATTTCAAACCTCATGCAACACATCCGCAACTTTTCCATCATCGCCCACATCGACCACGGCAAATCCACACTGGCGGACCGCATCATCCATCTTTGCGGCGGACTGTCCGATCGCGAGATGGAAGCGCAGGTGCTGGACTCGATGGACATCGAGCGCGAGCGCGGCATCACCATCAAGGCACAGACCGCAGCGCTGAGCTACAAGGCGCGCGACGGACAGGTGTACAACCTCAATCTGATCGATACGCCGGGGCACGTGGACTTCTCCTACGAGGTGTCGCGCTCGTTGTCCGCTTGCGAAGGCGCACTGCTGGTGGTGGATGCCTCGCAGGGCGTGGAGGCGCAGACTGTGGCCAATTGCTACACCGCGCTGGACTTGGGGGTGGAAGTGGTGCCGGTGCTGAACAAGATCGATCTGCCTTCGGCCGATCCCGAGAACGCGATTGCCGAGATCGAGGACGTGATCGGTATCGAAGCCAAGGATGCGGTGCGCTGCTCGGCCAAGACCGGACTCGGCGTGGAGGACGTGCTGGAGGCGCTGATCGCCAGGGTGCCGTCGCCCAAGGGCGATCCGGATGCACCGTTGCAGGCGCTGATCATCGATTCCTGGTTCGACAACTACGTCGGTGTGGTGATGCTGGTGCGCATCGTCAACGGCACGCTCAAGCCAAAGGACAAGATCCTGCTGATGGCGACCGGCGCGCAGCATCTGGTGGAGCATATCGGTGTGTTCACGCCGAAATCCGAGAAGCGCGAAGTGCTGTCCGCCGGCCAGGTCGGTTTCATCATCTCCGGCATCAAGGAACTGAAGGACGCCAAGGTCGGCGACACCGTCACCCTGGTGACCCGTCCGGCGGAGGCACCCTTACCCGGCTTCAAGGAAGTTCAGCCGCAGGTGTTTGCCGGCCTGTTCCCGGTCGAGTCCAACCAGTACGAGGCGCTGCGCGACTCGCTGGAGAAATTGAAGCTGAACGATGCCGCGCTGCAGTTCGAGCCGGAAGTGTCGCAGGCGCTGGGTTTCGGTTTCCGTTGCGGCTTCCTCGGCCTGCTGCACATGGAGATCGTGCAGGAGCGCCTGGAACGCGAGTTCGACATGGATATTATCACCACTGCGCCGACCGTGGTGTATGAGGTGTTGATGCGCGACGGCACCGTGGTCATGGTGGACAACCCGGCCAAGCTGCCGGACATGTCACGGGTGGAGGAGATCCGCGAGCCCATCGTCAACGTGAATCTCTACATGCCGCAGGAATATGTCGGTGCCGTCATCACCCTGTGCACACAGAAGCGCGGCGTTCAGGGCGACATGACCTACCACGGCAAACAGGTGCTGCTGAAGTACGAGATGCCGATGGGCGAGATCGTGCTGGATTTCTTCGACAAGCTGAAATCGGTATCACGCGGATATGCCTCGATGGATTATGAGTTCAAGGAATATCGTGCCGCCGATGTGGTCAAGGTCGACATGCTGATCAACGGCGAGAAGGTGGATGCACTGTCCATCATCGTGCACCGTGCCAACAGCCAGTACCGCGGGCGTGAGGTGGCGGCCAAGATGCGCGAGATCATTCCGCGCCAGATGTTCGATGTGGCCATCCAGGCCGCCATCGGTTCCAACATCATCGCGCGCGAGAACGTCAAGGCGCTGCGCAAGAACGTGCTGGCCAAGTGCTACGGTGGCGACATCACGCGCAAGAAGAAGCTGCTGGAAAAACAGAAGGAAGGCAAGAAGCGCATGAAGCAGGTCGGCAGCGTGGAGATCCCGCAGGAGGCGTTCCTCGCCATTCTGCGCGTGGAAGACAAATAACAGAAAGGGGCCCCATGACCTTTGCCCTCATCATGTTCGTGCTGCTGGTGGTGACCGGCGCCATCTGGCTGCTGGACAAGTACCGCCTGCGCAAACAGCGCAAGGAAGGCGACAAGGAGCCGTGGTGGGTGGAATACTCCATCAGCTTCTTCCCGGTCATCCTGATCGTGTTCGTGTTGCGCTCTTTCGTGGTCGAGCCGTTCAAAATTCCTTCCGGCTCGATGATCCCCACCCTGCATGTGGGCGACTTCATCCTGGTCAACCGCTACACCTATGGCCTGCGC
>JBBIGX010000012.1:12217-21003 GCA_037447315.1 Gallionellaceae bacterium
AAGAAGTTCATCGAGGTGAACCAGCCGCAGCGCGGCGACGTGGTGGTGTTCCACTTCCCCAACGACCCGTCCGTCGATTACATCAAGCGGGTGGTCGGCCTGCCGGGCGACGAGATCGTCTACCGCGACAAGCGGCTGTGGGTGAACGGCGAGCCGCTCGCCTACACCCGCGACGGTGATTACAACTATGTCGAGAGCGGCCTGCGCTTCATGCATACCGAGCGCTACCGCGAGAAGTTGGGCGAACGCGAGCATAGCGTCCTGGTCAACCCGGAGATGGACCCGATCCATCTGGGCAAGGTGGACGACTTCCCCATGCGTAGCGAGTGCAGTTATAGTGAGCGCGAGATGCGCTGCGCCGTCCCGGCAGGACATTACTTCATGATGGGCGACAATCGCGACAATAGCCGCGACAGCCGCTACTGGGGGTTCGTGCCGGACGAGATGATCGTCGGCAAGGCGTTCTTCATCTGGATGAATTTTGGCGAGCTGGAGCGCATCGGCTTGTCGGTCGAGTGAGTCGTTATCTGAAAGGGGTGGATCATGCATGGTTCGAGATATAAGCAGGCGGGTCTCAGTTTCTCCGGTTTCATCATGGGCGCGTTCGTCCTGATCCTGGTGGCCCTGCTCGGGATGAAGACGGTGCCGGCCTATCTGCACAGCGCGCAGATCAGCCAGATATTCCGCGAGATCGTGGCCGACCCCGCCCTGCGCAACGCTACGGAGCCCGAGATCGAGATGGCCTACCGCAAGCGCGCCATGGTCAACGACATCACTGATCTCAAGGTGGAAGACGTTATCATCGAGCGCGACGAGGGCGGCACGCTGTCGCTGAGCGCGGAATATGAGGTGCGCATCCCGCTGGTCGGCAATGTCACGCTGCTGCTTGCGTTCAAACCTTCCAGCTCATGACCGTTCGATGAAGCACGCCGCACTGTGCCGGCAGCTCGGCCACCGTTTCGCGCAACCTCAGTTGCTGCAGCGTGCGCTGACCCACCGCAGCCATAGCGCCGCGCACAACGAGCGGCTGGAGTTCCTGGGCGACAGCCTGCTCGATTGCGCCATCTCCCGCTATCTGTACGACAGTTTCCCCGAGTTGCCCGAAGGCGACCTGTCCCGGCTGCGTGCCAACCTGGTCAACCAGCAGACGCTGGCGAAGCTGGCGCAGCAGCTGCAGCTGGGCGACTGTCTGCAACTGGGCGAGGGGGAATTGCGCAGCGGCGGCGGTACGCGTCCCTCCATTCTCGCGGATGCGTTGGAGGCGCTGTTCGGTGCGGTCTGGCTGGACGCGGGGTTTGAGACCGCGCAGCGGGTCGTGCTCGATCTATATGCCCCCTATATCGCCGCGACCGACCTGAGCAGCCTGGGCAAGGACCCCAAGACGCTGTTGCAGGAGCATTTGCAAGGGCGCAAGCTGCCGCTGCCGCGATATGGCATCGTCGAGACGCGGGGCGAGGCGCACGCGCAGACCTTCATCGTTTCCTGTGATATCCCGAAGCTGCAGGTGAGCACGCGCGGCGAAGGCAGCACCCGCCGTCTGGCGGAACAGGCTGCTGCCGGGCAGGCCTACCAACTCATCAAGAACATGCCATGACTGAAACGCAGAACCTGCACAGCGGCTTCATCGCCATCGTCGGCCGCCCCAACGTGGGCAAGTCGACGCTGCTCAATCACCTTATCGGGCAGAAGATCAGCATTACCTCGCGCAAGGCGCAGACCACGCGTCACCGCATCACCGGCATCCTCACCGAGGGCGATACGCAGTATGTGTTCATCGACACGCCGGGTTTTCAGACGCAACACACCAACGCGCTCAACCGCAGCATGAACCGCGTGGTCACCAACAGCCTGCGCGAAGTGCATGTGGTGCTGTTCGTCATCGAGGCGCGCCATTTCGATGGGCGCGACCAACAGGTGCTGGAACTGCTGCCGACAGACCGGCCGGTGATCCTGGTCATCAACAAGGCCGATTTGATGAAGGACAAGAACGAACTGCTGCCCTTCATCGAGAAAGTCTCGGCACTGCGCAAGTTCGATGCCATCGTGCCGGTCAGCGCGCGCCAGGACAAACAGCTCGACACCCTCCTTGCGGCGGTGCGTCCGCACCTGCCGGAGGGCGAGCACCTGTATGCCGAGGACGACATCACCGACCGCAACGAACGTTTCCTCGCCGCCGAGATCCTGCGTGAGAAGGTATTCCGTCTCACCGGCGAAGAGCTGCCCTATTCGGTCAGCGTGGTCATCGAGCAATTCAAGGAAGAGGGGCGCTTGCGCCGCATCAACGCTGCCATCCTGGTGGACAAGGAGGCGCACAAGGTCATGCTCATCGGCCACAAAGGCGAGAAGATCAAGGAGATCGCCACCCAGGCGCGGCTCGACATGGAGAAGCTGTTTGACGGAAAAGTATTCCTCGAAGTGTTCGTCAAGGTACGCAGCGGCTGGGCCGACAGCGCGCACATGCTGAAATCGCTGGGGTATGACTAGCCCGTCCTCTACACAGCGCATCCAGGATGAGCCGGGTTTCGTCCTGCACAGCTACCCGTTCCGCGAGACCAGCCTGATCGTCGAAGTGTTCAGCCGCCATCATGGCCGGGTGCCGCTGGTGGCGCGCGGCGCACGGCGGCCGCGTTCCGCCATCCGCGGTCTGCTGATGAACTTCCAGCCGCTGCAACTCTCCTGGTTCGGCAAGCACGAGGTGCGCACCCTGCACAGCGCGGAATGGCAGGGTGGGCAGCCGCTGTTGCAGGGCACCGCGCTGATGTGCGGCTTTTACCTGAACGAACTGCTGCTCAACCTGATGGCGCGCGACGACCCGCATGAGAGCCTGTTCGATTATTACCAGCAGACCTTGCTGCGGCTGGCGCAGGAGGCCGATCATGCCTTCACCCTGCGCAGCTTCGAGAAGCACCTGTTGCAGGAGCTGGGCTATGCGCTCGATTTGGAGCATGAGGCCGGCAGCGGCCGCCCCATCGTTCCGGAGCGGACTTACCGCTATATACTGGAGCGCGGTGCGGTGGCCGACGCCGACGATGCACAAGGCCTGCCGGTATCGGGCAAGACCCTGCTCGACATGGCCGTCGACGATTACCGCGACGCCGGAACGGCGCGCCAGAGCAAACAACTGATGCGTATGCTGCTCGATCATTACCTGGCGGGAAAGCCGCTGCATACGCGCGAATTGATGAGGAATCTGCAAAAACTATGATCAAGTTAGGTTTGAATATCGATCACGTCGCCACCCTGCGCCAGGCGCGCGGGGCGCGTTATCCCAACCTGGTGCGCGCCGCGCTCCTCTGCGAGGAAGCCGGGGCCGATGCCATCACCCTCCACCTGCGCGAAGACCGCCGCCACATCCAGGATGCCGACGTCGACATCCTGCGCGGCATGTTGCAGACGCGCATGAACCTGGAGTGTGCCGTCACCGACGAGATGATAGACAACGCCCTGCGCGTGAAGCCACACGACATCTGTCTGGTGCCGGAGCGGCGCGAGGAGCTGACAACCGAAGGCGGGCTGGATGTGGTGAAGTATTTCGAGCAGGTCAAACGTGCGACGCAGCGCTGCAGCGAGGCCGGCATCCGCGTCTCGCTGTTCATCGATGCCGACGAGAAGCAGATCGACGCCGCTTTTAATGATGTATCTGCGTTGATCGAGATCTACACCGGCAAATATGCCGATGCCGACAGCGTGCCGGCGCGCGACGCCGAACTGAAGCGCATTCACGATGCCGCACAGTATGCGCACTCGCTCGGCCTGCAAGTGAATGCAGGCCACGGCCTGCATTACCACAACGTGCGTCCCATCGCGGCCATCCCGCACATCGCCGAGCTCAACATCGGCCACGCCATCGTCTCCGAGGCCCTGTTCATCGGGCTGGAGCAGGCGGTGAAGAACATGAAGGCCCTGCTCAGCACATGATCCTTGGTATCGGAACCGACATCGTTTCCACCGCGCGCATCGAGGCCGCCTGTGCGCGCCATGGTGCCTCCTTCGCCGAACGCATCCTGACGGCGCAGGAGATGGCGGACTATGCGGGACAAGCGCATCCGGCGCGCTTTCTCGCCAAACGCTTCGCCGCCAAGGAAGCCTTCGCCAAGGCAACCGGGTTTGGGCTGCGCCATCCGGTGAGCCTGCACAATCTGTGGGTCGGTCACGACCCGTTAGGCAAGCCGGTGTTCGGATTCTCGCCGGCGCTGCAAGCCCGTTTGCAGGATATGGGGGTCGTGCGCCATCACCTGAGCATCAGCGACGAGCATGAGCATGCCGTCGCATTCGTGATTCTGGAAGGAGGAGATTGATGGGTATCGGCCCGGTGATGCTGGATGTGGCGGGAACGACGTTGACGGCGGAGGATGAGCAACGTTTGCGCCATCCGCTGGTGGGCGGGGTGATCCTGTTCGCGCGCAATTATGAATCGCCCGCGCAGCTGGCGGCGCTGACGGCGGCCATCCATGCGTTGCGCACGCCGCCGCTGCTGATCGCGGTGGACCATGAAGGCGGGCGTGTGCAGCGTTTTCGCGACGGTTTCACGCGCATCCCGCCGATGCGTGAGCTGGGCAAGATCTGGGACGGGCAGCCGAAGCGGGCGCGCCATCTGGCGCAGCAGGTGGGTTTCGTGCTGGCATCCGAGCTGCGCGCCTATGGTGTGGATTTCAGTTTCACACCGGTGCTGGACGTGGATTACGGCGCCAGCACGGTGATCGGCGACCGCGCCTTCCACAATGCGCCGCAGGCCATCGCCGAACTGGCGCACAGCCTGCTGCTGGGGTTGAAGCAGGGCGGCATGCCCGCCGTGGGCAAGCATTTCCCCGGTCACGGTTTCGTCTGCGCGGATTCGCATCTGGAGATCCCGGTGGACGAGCGCAGTTATACCGACATCGAGCTGTGCGACCTGATCCCGTTCCGGCAGATGGTGCATTTCGGGCTGACGGCGGTGATGCCCGCGCATGTGATCTATCCCAAGGTGGACGACAAGCCGGCCGGTTTCTCGAAGAAATGGCTGAAGGACATCCTGCGCGGCGAACTGGGTTTCGAGGGCTGCATCTTCAGCGACGACCTGTCCATGGAGGGCGCCACGGTGGCCGGCGGCATCGTGCAGCGCGCCGAGGCAGCGCTGAATGCGGGTTGCGACATGGTGCTGGTGTGCAACCGCCCGGATTCTGCGGACGAGTTGCTGGCCGGACTGAAGTGGGAGATGTCCGCGACCAGCAAGGCGCGGCTGGCGCAGATGCGCGGCCGCCCGCACCCGCACAGCCATGCCCAGTTGCACGAAGACCCGACATTCATCAAGGCGCTGCATGAAGTGGGGCAGATCGGCATGAGCGAGGGCGAACTGCCGCTGGTGTCGTTATAATCGCAGCGTCCTTCCTTCACGCACGGTGTCGTCCCGAACATGAGCGAATTCCAACTGAGCCTGCTCGCCATCGCGGTCGTCGTGGTCGTCGCGGTGTACGCCTACGGCCATTGGCAACAGTGGCGCTACCGGCGCAGCCTGGAGCGCGGCATCGGCGAATTGCGCCCGGCGCGTGGCGGGGCGGAAGAGGTGCCGGCCGCTGCCCAGCCCGCTCGCGAAGAACGGCTGCAGCATTTCATCGCCGAGAAGCCTGCGGCCGAAGCCTGCGACATGCTGGACGACAAGCTCGACTATATCGTCAGCATGATTCCGAAATACCCTGTGACCGCCGCAGCACTGGACGGCTTCTGGGCGCGCCGCTTCGACTACGGCAAGACCATACAGACCTGCGGTTGCAATGCCGCCACTGGTGCCTGGGAGCGTGTCATCCCGGAGAGTCCGGCCAGCTACAGCGAATTCCGGGTCGCGCTGCAACTGGTGGATCGCAACGGCGTCATCAGCGACACGCGCCTCGCCGATTTCCGCGAACTGCTGGGCGAGATCGGCCGCAAGCAGGATGCCGACATGGTGCTGCCCCTGGCGGATGCGGCGCTGGCGCGCGCGCGTGAACTGGATGCGTTCTGCGCCGAAGTCGACCGGATGATCGGTCTCAACCTGGTCGGCTCCGGTGATCGCCCGCTGTTCGCCAGCGAGGTCGCGCGTGCCGTGCAGCCTTCCGGCATGAGCCTGCAGGCCGATGGCACCTTCCATCTGTTCGCCGCGGACGGCGCCACCCTGTTCACCCTGGGCGCCTCGGACGGCACGCCGTTCCAGCACCACACGCTGGACCAGATGCAGGTGAAGAGCCTCACCCTGCTGCTCGACATCCCGCGCGTGCGCGAACCGGTCAAGTGTTTCGACGACATGGCCATGCTGGCGATCGAAGTCGCCGCCGCGCTGCGTGTCACGCTGGTGGACGACCAGCGCGTGATTCTCAACAAGGGCGCCATCGCGCAGATCCGTGACAGCGTGGAGGCTGTGGAAAAACGCATGCTGGCCGGCGGCATCACACCCGGCAGCGCGCTGGCGCTGCGGCTGTTCTCCTGATGAACGCGAAGCGGCGGATTGCGCAGCTGCGGTCACGACACGGTGAGGCGGAGCCTGCTGGTGCGGGAGTGACCGCCACGCAGTTGCCTCCGTATCCGGTAGATGTTGCCATGCACGTAAAGCAATTGCGCGCCGAGATCGAACGCTACGACCACGCCTATTACGTGCTGGATGCGCCGCTCGTCCCCGACGCGGAATACGACAAGCTGTTCCGCGAACTGCAAGCTCTCGAAGCGCAATATCCCGAACTGATGACGGCGGATTCGCCCACCCAGCGCGTGGGCGGCAAGGTGCTGGAAGGGTTTGCGCCGGTGCGGCATGCCGTGCCCATGCTGTCCATCCGCACCGAGACCGACACCGAGGCCAGCGGTGCTTTCAACTTCGATGCGCGCGTGAAGAACGCGCTCGGCCGCACCGACGAGATCGAATATGTCTGCGAACTCAAGTTCGACGGTCTCGCCATCAACCTGCGCTACGAGCGCGGCGTGTTGGTGCAGGCCGCCACGCGTGGCGACGGCGAGACCGGCGAGGACGTGACGCAGAACATCCGCTCCGTCCGTTGTATCCCGTTGCATCTGAAGGGTTGTACGGCCGAGGTGCTGGAAGTGCGTGGCGAGGTGTACATGTCGCGCAAGGATTTCAATCGCTACAACGACAAGCAGCGCGAGAAGGGTCTGCCGACGCTGGTCAATCCGCGCAATGCTGCGGCGGGCAGTATCCGCCAGCTCGATCCCAAGCTGGCCGCGCAGCGCCCGCTGTCGTTCTTTGCCTACGGCCTGGGCGAGGTGCGCGGCTGGACGTTGCCGGAAACACACAGCGCCATCCTCGATGCTTTGCAGGGTTTCGGTCTGCCGGTGTGCGACGAGCGCGCGGTGGTGAAAGGCGCGCAGGCACTGGCCAGTTTCCATCAGCGTATTGCCGCAAAGCGTGATGCCCTGCCGTTCGACATCGACGGTGTGGTGTACAAGGTCAACAGTCTTGCTTTGCAGAAGGAGCTCGGTTTTGTCTCGCGCGAACCGCGCTGGGCGGTGGCGCACAAGTACCCGGCCGAAGAACAACTGACCGTGCTGCGCGACATCGAGATCCAGGTCGGGCGCACCGGCAAGTTGACACCGGTGGCCAAGCTGGAACCGGTGTTCGTTGGCGGCACGACGGTCAGCAATGCCACGCTGCATAACGAAGACGAGATCCGCCGCAAGGACGTGCACATCGGCGACACGGTGATCGTGCGCCGCGCGGGCGATGTGATCCCGGAAGTGGTGGGCGTGGTGCGGGAGCGCCGCCCGCCCGATGCGCGCGCCTTCGTGATGCCGACGCATTGCCCGGTATGCGGCAGCCATGTGGTGCGCGAGGAGGGCGAGGCTGATGCACGCTGCAGCGGCGGCCTGTTCTGTGCCGCACAACGCAAGCAGGCCATCCTGCATTTTGCCGGGCGGCGCATGATGGACATTGAAGGACTGGGCGACAAACTGGTGGACCAGTTGGTGGACGAGCACCTCATCCGTTCCTTGCCCGACCTGTACCGTCTCGATGTGGCGACGCTGTCCAGACTGGAGCGCATGGCGGAGAAGAGCGCGCAGAACATCGTGGATGCGCTGGAGAAGAGCAAGCACACCACGCTCAACCGTTTCCTGTTTGCACTCGGCATCCGTCATGTGGGCGAGAGCACGGCCAAGGACCTGGCGCGCCATTTCGGCAAGCTGGACGCGATCATGCAGGCCTCCGTCGAGCAATTACTGCAAGTACCGGACGTGGGGCCGGTGGTGGCGCAGAGCATCGCGGATTTCTTCGCCGAGGCGCACAACCGCGATGTGGTGCAGCAGTTGCGCGAACTGGGCGTGCACTGGGAGGAACATGACGGTACCGCCGATCAGGTGCTGCCGCTCACCGGCAAGACCTTCGTGCTCACCGGCACGTTGCCAACCCTGAGCCGCGACGAGGCCAAGGCGCAACTGGAAGCGCTCGGGGCCAAGGTGGCGGGCAGCGTGTCGAAGAAGACCACGGTGGTGGTGGCCGGTGCGGAAGCCGGCAGCAAGCTGGACAAGGCGCGCGAGCTGAACGTGCCGGTGTGGGACGAGGAAAAACTGAAGGCACTGCTGGCGAACAAGGGCGAGGGCTTTGCACCATGATGGACGACGCACGCGCACGTCAGATATTGGCGCAGTCCGAGGTGATCCATAGCGCGGACGAAGTGCAGGCCGCTCTGCAGCGCGTGGCGCGCGAGATCAACGCCCAACTGGCCGGTCAGCATCCGCTGCTGCTGTCGGTGATGGGCGGGGCGGTGGTGTTCAGCGGACAGTTGCTGCCGCTGCTCGATTTTCCGCTGGATTTCGATTACCTGCATGTG
>JBBIGX010000013.1:0-18551 GCA_037447315.1 Gallionellaceae bacterium
GAGGTGACCTTGCCGTCCTTGTCCGTCACGCTGCGATTGTTGAGCACCACCGCGACCGACAGGCGCTTGATGTTGCCGGTGGGCAGCTTGGTGTGCTGGATGGTGCGGTCCACTTCATAGTTGATGATCTGCGTCTTGTGCGTCTTGTCGGCTGCCGGCGGATTGGTGCCGGTCGCCGGAACGGCCGTGGCAGGCGTCACCAGGGGCGCGGTGGCCGGCACCGGCGGCTGGTTGGACAGTGCGCCCGGCACGCCGCCGGCGGTCTTCACGCCGTCCTGGGCTTCCGTGCTCTGCATGCTGCGTACGGCGGCCTGGTTGGGCGGCTGGTTGGGCTTGTACAGTTCGGAGGTCTGCTCGGTGGTGGTGAAGTCCAGGCTGGCAGTGACTTGGGCGCGCACGTTCTCGATGCCGGTGATTGGACTCAGAATGTCCTCGATGCGCTTCACGTAGTCCTGCTCGATCTGGCGCACATATTTCAGTTGCGTGGCGTCCAGGATCTGGCGCATGCCGTCGCGTGCGGCGGAGAGCAGGGTGCCGTTCTGATCCACCACCGTGACGTTCTGCGCGGGCATGTCCGGCACGCTGCTGGAGATGAGGTGCACGATGGCATTGACCTGGTCTTCGTCCAGAGAGCGTCCGGCGTACAGCGACAGCACCACCGATGCGGTGGGCTTTGGTTTCTCTTTCACGAACACGCTGGGCTTGGGGATGGCCAGATGCACGCGGGCATTGGACACCGCAGCTATGGACTGCACCGAGCGGGCGAGTTCGCCTTCCAGCGCACGCTGGAAATTGACCTGTTCCAGGAACTGGCTGGTGCCGAACTTCTGGTTCTCCATGAGTTCGAAGCCGGCCGCGCCACCCTTGGGTAGCCCCTGCGCGGCCATTTTCAGGCGGATCTCATGCACGCGGTCGGCGGGCACCATCAATGCGCCTCCCCCCTCCGCGAATTTATAGGGGATGTTCTGTTGTTGCAGCGATTCGATCACCGCGCCGCCATCGCGTTCGGACAGGTTGGCGTACAGCACACGGTAATCCGGCGTCTGTCCCCATATCCACAACCCCGCCAGCAGCGCCACGGTGGCGGCGACTGCGACCATCAGCCCGAGCTTCTGCTGGGTGGGCATTCCCAGCAGCAGTTGCGCCATGGACGGGTTGGTATTCATGTTCATTTCAGCCATGCTGTTCACCTCTTGTGTCGCTGCCTTCTTTGGCTGGCCCCGCTATCGTCGCGGCGGCCGCTACACTCCTTTGCACGATGCGGATTATCTGCCGCGCGGGCAAGCATGGTCTGGGGAAAAGCAGGGGATTTACCGTGTTATTCAGGCTTAAGACACCGGCCCCTGCCTGTTACTGTGCCGCCATCGGTCAATGCGCGCAAGATGCGCCGGATGGAAGGAGACTCAAATGAACATGGACGTGAGCAATGTAGACAGCCTGCTGGCCCAGATGCGGGCGGCGGTGGCGGCTGCGCAGGGGAATGCCATATCCGGCCCGCAATCCGCAGGTGCCGCCAGCGGCCTGGATTTCTCCAATGTGCTGCGTACCTCGCTGGACGGGGTGAACCAGATGCAGCGCGAATCGGAGGCGATGCAGGAGGCATTCATCCTGGGGGACGACAAGGTCAGCCTGTCCGACACCATGATCGCCATGCAGAAATCGAACATCGCATTCCAGACCGCCGTCCAGGTGCGCAACAAGTTCGTGGCCGCCTATAACGACATCATGAACATGCAGGTTTAGCCGAGTGCTGAGTAACGCGTGCTGAGTGCCGCGAGGTTTCAGCTACTCAGTACGCGTTACGCCTTTTCTTCGTGTTTCTTTCTGGCCATGGCCAGTTGTGCCTGTGCCACATAGCGTTGCAGCATCATGCGCGTCTCGGCATCCGGCTTGACGAACACGCAGCCGGCACGCCGCTTCACTTCACCGTTACGGGCGGTGACCTCGAACACGTTCTTCACTTCGATCCCGGTGCGGATGGTGCCGACGTCGGGCAGCTCGATCTCGCAGTCCGGGTAGCTGGTGCCCGGGGTCAGCGCCACGCCTTCCTCGCTGCAGGTCAGCGCCACGCCGCCAATGCTGATGTCCATGATGGTGGCGTCGTGGTGGCGGTGACGCTGTGTCGGTGAGGGGTGGATGCGGCATTTCAGGGCTTGCGGTTCCGGATTGACCAGCCGGTAGTAGTCGCGCCGCTGCAGGCGCAACAGTTTGCGTGGCAGCGGCAGGTAGAAGGCGGCCGCGTTCTGGTACACGCCCTGCGTGGTCTCGGTGGAGATCCATTGCACCTTGGCCTGATTGTGGGTGCTGACGAAGACGATGCGCTGGCTGCGCTCGATATTGCGATTGTCGTACGGGTTGGGGGAGGCATCGACCCACAGTCCGTTCTCGTCGACGGCCAGCAGCAGGGTCAGCACCATGCTGCTGCCCTCGTTGTAATACAGCGCCACACGGCTGCGCTGCTGCGCGATGTCACGCAGAACGGACAGAATCTCCCTGGCGTCGCGCAGGATGAAATCATCCCCTTCGTCCTGCGAGAACACTTCGATTTTGAGCGGAATCTCTTTGTGACGCATGTGCAGCGGCCAGTTGGGTATGAAGACAGGGGGGATTCTAACGGCCGGCGGTGGTTTTTGGCGGGAGATTAACGGGGATTTCTCCCCGTTCCAGACGGTATAGCCATGCCAGCAGTTCCGCCACCGCCAGATACAGTGCAGGCGGGATGTGCTGGTCCAGTTCGACCTGCATTAACAAGGATACCAGTTCCCGGGATTCATGCACATAGACGCCATGTTCGCGGGCGCGCTCGATGATGGCCTCGGCGATCAGCCCGCGTCCGCTGGCGACCACCTTGGGGGCGGTATCGCCTTGGCGATAGGCGAGGGCCACGGCCATCTGGCGGCTGGGACGGGGCGGGGCGTTCACCGCATGCCATCCTGTTCGCGTTCGATGCGGGTCTGCAGTACGGGGATGCCGTGCCCGGTGAGTGATGAGACCAGTTGTGCGCTGGCCTGCTCCATCTTGCGCGCAGTCTGTTCGTCGGTCGCGGCGAGATGCAGGCTGACTGCATTGCCGTTCATGCTCAGGCGCGCTGTGACCTCACCCAGTTGCGGCAGGTCGAGGCGCAGCTCGGTCACCCACTGCTTGTCCGGCGTATCGCTTTGGCCGTTGCGGGAGCCTTCTTCGCGCACTTCCCAGCGTATGTCCTGCCCGGGCCAGGCCTGTCCTATCCACACTACCTGTTTGTTCTCCAGTGCGTGCAGCTGTTGTTGCACGATGGGTTGCAGGTGTTCGGGGATGCTCGGCATGCGGTTCGCGGCCGCTTCCCCGGGCAGGGATGCGGTAGGCGGCGGTAGCGCAGCCGGTTGCGCGCCGCCGGGCTGTGGTGCTTGCGGCATCGGTTGCGCGTTCGGAGTCGCCGCCATGCGCAACAGGTTCTGCGGCTCCTGCATCAGTTGCGGGGTGGCGCGCGTGCCGGCCACCCATTGTGCCTGGTGCGACTCATAGAACAATCCGCTGTGGCTCAGGCTCTGGTGCAGGCGACTTGCGAGCTGGGCGGTGTCGGGCGTGCTGCGCTCGCCCAACCATAGCGGCTCGCGCCGT
Source organism: Gallionellaceae bacterium (assembly GCA_037447315.1). Classification (GTDB taxonomy): domain Bacteria; phylum Pseudomonadota; class Gammaproteobacteria; order Burkholderiales; family Gallionellaceae; genus Sideroxyarcus. The sequence continues at coordinate 3,601 of JBBIGX010000013.1, forward strand.
ACCGGCGGCACATAATCCTGGCGCACCGGCTGTTGCGACATGGAGGAGAGCAGGCGTGCGGTCGCTCCCAGTTGCTCCGAAGTGGAGAGCGGGTTGACAGAAGCGGCGAAGGAGAAGGTGAGCCGTGGCTGCAGCGAGACGACCTGCAAACCGATGAGGTCGCCGGGATTGACGAAGGGCGGCAGCTGCATCTGCACGGTCTGGTTGGCGACCTTGACCTGGAACACATCGGCGGCGACCTTGGCCTGCACCGTGCCTTGCACGTGCTGGCCGATCTCCAGTTTGAGGGCGTTCTGCTTGTCGGGATTGGCCGCGATCAGCGGCTTGTCAGCAGTCGCGATCCGGTTGAGCGTGGTGGCGAGCAGGTCGGCGGGCAGCATGGCTCATTGCCGCGACGCCGTTCAGCCTTGCGCCAGGTAGGTCTGCTGCAGGCGCTGTTCGCTGCGCGCACTCTGCATGATGCGCTCCAGCTGGCGCATCCAGGGCTCCGTGCTTTCGCGGATGGCTTTGTCATCGGCGAGTATCTTGCGGATGAGGGAGGCCTTCTGTTGGCGCGAGGCTTCATCTGCGGTCACGCCGTCGCGCGGTTTGAGCGCCTCGACATGGCGGGTGCAGCACTGCTCCAGCGCTATCAGTTCATCCCACTTGCCGGCGGCCGCTGCGGCGCGCATCTTGCCGGTGATGTCTGAAAGCTGTTGGTATTCTTCGACGATCATGTTCATCTCTTCAGACTCTTCCATAGACCAGTGACACCTGTTTGGCCTGGGCCGGCGGTAGCGGCGTGGCCATGGCGGGCTGGGTGTTCGCATTGGAAGCTTGTGTCAACTGGCGGATGCCGTCCCAAGCCTCCTTCAGTTCGCTCAGCAGGCGCGTGACCTCGTCCAGCGCTTCCTGATCATTGTGCAGGTTGGCATAGGCCAAGCGTACCGACATATAACCATAGAGCGCATCCAGGTTCTGGGCCAGTTGTCCCCCTACCTTCTTGTCGAGGCTGGCCTGCAGTCCCTCGGTGATGATGAGCATGGCCTTGGAGATGGCCTCGCATTTGGCCGGAATGTCCTTGCGCAATATGCCGTTCTTGGCATTGGCGATGGCCAGCAGCGCTCCTTGGTAGAGCATGGAGATCAGCTTGTGGGGATCTGCGCCGATGGTTCCGGATTCGATGTCTACCTTAGCATAGGATTTCAGGGCGGTCTGTGCGTTCATGATGTGATCCCCCATGGGAATTATTTGGATAATTGTTGTGACAGGTATGCGCTGGTTGCTTGCATGTTCGCCAGTACGGAATTGAGCGAGCTGTACTGTTGCCGGTACATGCTTTCCAGGTTTTTCATACGGACTTCCATCGCATCCATCTGTGTGGTGATCTGTTTGATCGAATTGTTCCAGCTGGTGGTCTGCGATTCAAAAGTGCCGCCGCTGCCGATGACGCCCTTGGCCCAGTTCTCGAAGCGGGTACCGAAGCCGGTGCTGCCATTGAAAAGCGTGGCGACATCGTTGAAATTGGTGTTCATCGCACTGGACAGCTTGGTGCTGTCCAGTTGCATGGTGCCGTCGGACTTGAAGCTGATGCCGACTTGGAACAGGTTAGTCAGTGTGCCGCTGCCGGCCGCGGTCGCTGCAATCTCGCGCATCTGTAACTGTAGGGCTTGCAGGGTGCGGTCGCCGGCCAGCGCGGAGGCCGACTTGTAGGCGGCGCTGTTCTTCATCGCTGAATACAGGTCGTTGTAGGCGGTGACCAGTGCCGATACGGCAGTGCTGACCGCTGCGGTATCACGCTCGACGGTCAGCGAGGTCGAGCCGATTTTGCTCAGGTTCAGTGTCACGCCCTCCAGGACATCGGCCACCGTGTTGCTGGTTTTGGTGATGTCGATGCCGTTCACGGTGAACTGAGCATTGCTCGCAGCCACGGTCTGGGACAGGTTCTGCGTGCCGGCCGGATCGTAGGCCAAGAGGCTGGTGATGCTGGCGTTGGCACCGTCGGTGCTGATCTTGATGCTGTTGCTCACGCCGGTGTTGTCGGAAGACAACACCAGGCGGTATGGCGTACCGCTGCCGTCATTGACGATACTGGCCGTGATGCCGATATCGGCGGCGTTGATCGCGTCGCGTATCCCCTGCAGAGTGTTGTTGCTGGAATCGATGGTTACGGTCGCCGTCGTGCCGTTGGAGGTAAAACTGGCGCCACTGTAGATGCCGTTGGTCAGTGTGCCGCCGCTGATAGTGCCGAAGTCGAAGGTGACCACGGTGGAAGTGCCATCGCCGATGGCGGCGGTGCTGCTGGCTTGTCCGGCGGCGACCAGCTTTTGCGATTGTGCGAGGCTGGTCACCGTCAGGGAATAGGTTCCCGCCACGGCTGAACTGTCGGCGGTGGCGGAAAGGATGCTGCTGTCGGAAACAGTGGATTTGAACCTCAGCAGGCTGCTGGAACTCGAGCTGCCCAGATTGCGTGCTGCGGTCTGGAATGCATCCACTTTGCTTTTCAGTGTGCCAAGGGCAGTGATCTTGGCCTGATAGCTGTCTTGCTTTTTCTGGAGCGTGGTCAGCGGCTGGCGTTCAATGGTCATCAGTCCGCTGACGATGGCATCGACGTCGATGCTGCCGCTGGATATTGATGATGTGGTTGCCATGTCGCTTGCTCCTGTTTCAGGCCTGACGGCTCAGCAACTGCCCTTGCTGGAACTCGTCGATGCTGCGGGCGATCGCCAGCACGGCTTCGGACGGATACTGCAGCAGCGTATCCCCCGTTTCCTTGTCCTTCAAGGTGACGACCTGTTTCTTGGTGCTGTCGTCCACGCTGATGCTGAGCTCCACGTTGCGATTGGCCTGTTTCAGGGCGGCGTTGATACGACCGACCTCGCTCGACAACTGCGCCGGTGTGGGCATCGCAGCCTGTGCCTGGAGTGCGCCGGGCTGGGCCGCAACGACGGACGGCCCGCCATTGCCGGCAGGCATCGTCGGAGCAGAGACTCCACTATGTGTCGATTGGATAAGCATTTTGCCTCTCCTTGTTCAAAGCTCCGGCCGGTTACCCGGCCGGGGGGCTACTCACTGCTTTTAACGCAACAGGCTCAGAACGTTGTTCGGGATCTGGTTGGCCTGCGCCAGCATCGCGGTACCTGCTTGTTGCAGAATCATGTTGCGGGTCATGGCGGTGGTCTCGGCTGCGTAGTCGGTATCCATGATACGGCTGTAAGCGGCTGCGGTGTTCACCGACAGGGTCTGCAGGTTGGTGATTGCAGACTGATACAGAGCCATGTCGGCACCGTAAGTGGCGCGTGCGGTGGTAACGGCAGTGATGTCAGCATCGAACTGGGCCACAGTCGATGTGGCGGTGGAAGTCAGTGTCGCCTTGGTGCCATAAACCGTTGCAACAGAGCCGTCGGTGCCGATCACCTTGGCCGTGCTGTTTGTGGCCAAGGCGATCAAGCGGTTGTTTTCCGCAACCAAGGCTACTGCTTCCTGGCCGGAAGCCGTGCCGCCCAGTTGCACCGCGATTTCACGCAGGCGCTGCAGGTTCTCATAAATTTGGGCGTGGTAGCCATCGTTGATCTGGGCTTCGGAAATACCATCGCTGGCATTGCGGGCCGCAATGTCGGCACCGCGCCGAATTTTTTCATAGTTGCTAGCAGTCACCATGCCGGTGGCATCGTCCTTGGCGGAGTTGATGCGCTTGCCGGAAGACAGGCGCTCCATCGCGACTTGCAAGGCCGTGGCCGATTTGTTCAGTGCTGCGCCGCCGAACAGAGCCGAGACGTTGGTGTTGATGACTTGTGCCATTTTAGTTCTCCTTAACTTGGTTCACTGTTGCGGCCGTTCCGCCGCTTACTTTGGCGGCCTTTTTGTGACGCTTGGCAACCGCCGTTGAACCAGTTATCGGAGTGCTGCGGGAAAACTTTAGGGGCATTTTCATTTCCCCGGTGCGGACGCAGCGACCACGCGGTTCTTGCCGGCCTGTTTGGCTTGGTACATGGCCTTGTCGGCGCGGCCCAGCAGGTCTTCCTGGTCTTCGCCTTCCCCGCGCAGGGCGACGCCGGCACTGAAGGTGACCAGGATGCGTTCGTTGTTGTGCAGAAAGAACTTGCGCGTCAGGTCGCGCTGCAGGCGCTGCAGAACCTCGACCGCCGCCTCCAAGGGGGTGTCAGGCAGGACGATGACGAATTCCTCGCCGCCATAACGTCCTACGGTATCGGCAGGTCGCAGCGTTTCTTTAATGACTTTCGCCAAGTGCACCAAGGCCTGGTCTCCCACCTGGTGGCCCAGGGTGTCGTTCAGGCGCTTGAAGTTGTCGATGTCGAGCAGGGCCACGCTCAGCGGGCTGCGGCTGCGGTCGGCGCGCTTCAGCTCGCGCTCCATGGTCTCGTCCAGTCCGCGCCGGTTCAGGGCGCCGGTGAGCTGGTCCTCGCGCACCAGTTCGCTGACCCGCATCAGTTCCTGTTCCAGCTGCTTGATGCGGGCCTCGGCTTCGTCCGCCTGTTTCTTGGTTGCCAGCAACTCTTCGTGGGAGCGCAGGGCGCTGGCCTGGATCACGCGGGTGTCGCGCATCACATCCTCCAGGATGTGGCCGAGCTGGGTCAGGTTGTCGGCCTTGCTGATCTTCTGGCTATAGCTCTCGATCTTCTGGTGGTATTCGCCGGTGCTTTCCGTGAGGTTGCCCAGACGGTCGATGAAGGTGGTCATCAGGCTCTTGAGCGTGGCCTTGGCATCGGTCAGGCTTTGTTTCAGCGAGCTTTGCTTGATGATGGCGTCGCGCAGATTGCGCTCGGCATCGGCGATGGCGCGCTTGTCCATGGGTTGCGAGATGATGGTCTGCAGGGCGGCGACCTGACCCTGCATCCATTCGTCATCCGCCACCAGTTCGCTGACGTTCTCCACCAGCAGGCGCAGCAGGCGCAGCAGGCCTTCCTGTATCTTCACCTTGTCGCCGCCGCGCAGTTCCAGCTTGAGCCAGAACTGGCGCAACTGCTTGGCCAAGTCGTTGATCTGGGTCGGATCTTCGGTGGCGCGCACCAGGGTGGCCAGCCGTCCGATCTCTTCTGCCAGTTCCGGGTGCGAGGGCTGGGTGTTCTCCAGCGATTGCGCCAGCAGCTCCCGTAGCTGCTTGAGCAGCTCGTGGCCGTTGCCCTTAGCGGGCGCGGTGGCGGGCGTGGCCGGAACGACGGCTGCCGGTGCGGCGGCCTGCGGCAGGACGGGCGGCGCCAGGTCGGGTGCCGCCGTGCCACCGCCCCAAGAGCGCATCAGGCCGTCGAGTTTCTCCGCCAGGACTTCGGGTTTGCCGGAGAAGCGGTTGAGCACGATCTCCAGCCCTTCCTTTTTGCGGGTGAGGGTGATGCCCTTGTGCGTGGTCTCCAGCTGTCGCAGCAGGTCGCGGATCAGCGCCGACCAGTTCGGGGCGGCCGGTTCGCGCTGCGTCTCTGCGGGGGCTTGGGGCTTGTTGCTCATGTTCTGTGGAGCTGGGGGCTTTCCATGGTGGGCATTATCGCCGTCCGGGCTGCCGACAAATCGCGGAATAGCGGCGGATATTGCCTGCTATTGGGCGCGGGTCAGTCGATCAGGTGGTTGCTGATGGCGTAATGGATGGCCTCGGCATTGGTCTTCAGTTTCATCTTCTCCAGCAGGCGCATGCGGTAGACGCTGACGGTCTTGGGGCTGAGTGACATGATCTCGGCGATCTCGCTCAGTTTCTTGCCTTGCGCCATCAGGCACAGCGTCTGGTATTCGCGATTGGACAGGGTCTGGTGCGCCAGCTCCGAATAGCCTTGGGACAGGCTCTCAGCGAGTTGCTCGGCCAGCTCGCTGCTGATGTATTTCTTGCCGCTCGCCACCTTGCGGATGGCGGTGACCAGTTGCGCCGGCGCGCTCTGTTTGTTCAGGTAGCCGGCGGCGCCGGTCTTCATCGAGCGCACGGCATATTGTTCCTCCGGGTGCATGCTCAGCATCAGCACCGGCAGGTTTGGGCACAAGTCCTTGATCTGCTTGAGGACGTCTATGCCGTGCTTGTCCGGCATGCTGATGTCGAGCAGGACCACATCGTAGTCGTTGTCGCGAACCATGTTCACTGCTTGCATGCCGCTGCCCGCCTCGCCGGTCACGCGCAGGTCGTCGGTGTCGTCCAGCAGCTGCTTGAGGCCCCTGCGGATGAGTTCGTGGTCGTCGGCGACGAGGACTTTGATCATGGCCGTATATTAGTCGAACAAGGCGCCTTGTGCCTCGGGTGTGCTGGGCTGCTCCGGCTGGTGGGGGATGCGGACATGGAGGTGGGTGCCCTGGCCGGGGGCGCTTTCCAGCTTCACTTCGCCGCCGAACTGGGCGACGCGCTCGAAGATGCCGCGCAGGCCGAAAGAGCGCGGCTTGGCGCGGTCGGCATCGTGGATGCCGCGTCCGTTGTCGCGCACGGTCAGGTTGACGCAGGCGTCGCGGTTGACGATGGCGATGGTGACCTGGCTGGCCTGGGCGTGTTTGGTGATGTTGTTGAGTGCTTCCTGGAAGATGCGGAACAGGGCGATGGCGACATGCGGCGTCACCTTGACCGATTCGTCCATCTCTTCCTGGATGCAGGCGATGCCGGTGCGCTGCGAGAATTCGTGCGCCTCGGATTCGATGGCGGCGACGATGCCGAAAGTGTCGAGGGCGCTGGGGCGCAGGCTGCGCGCGATGTTGCTGGCGGAGCGCGTGCATTTGCCGACCAGTTCCTCGATGGCGAGCGCCTTGGCATGCAGTTCCGGCTGGTCTTTCAGGCGCGACACCAGCCAGGCGATGTCGAGGCGGGCGGCCGTGAGCAGGCTGCCCAGTTCGTCGTGGACCTCGCGCGCGATGTCGACACGCTCCTGTTCGCGGGCCTGCTCGATATGGGCGGATAACTCTCGCAACTGCTGTTTCGACTGGCGCAAAGCAATCTCAGCCTGTTTGCTCTGGGAGATGTTGAGCATGATGCCCTCCCATTGCACGGCATCGGCGACACGACGCGGGCTGCAGCGCAGGTTGATCCATTTCACTTCCTTGCGCGGGCCGGTCAGCAGGCGGCCTTCCCAGTTCCAGAACGAGAGCTGCCGCGCCGACGCCAGCATGCTGGCGAGATGGCTGCCGGCGTCCTCCGGATGCACCATCGCGGCGAACAGGGCGGCATCACCCATCAGTTCCTGCGGTTCGATGCCGAGCAGCGGCTGGCAGCCTTCGCTGACGTAGGGGAAACTGACTTCGCCGCTGTCGCTCAGCCGGATCTGGTAGGCCATGCCGGGCAGGTCGGCGATGAAGGCGTGCATGCGCGTCTGGTTCTCCAGTAGTTCGGCCTGCGCGACGCGGTATTCCTGGCGCAGACGCGCTGCGCGCAGGTTGTGCTCGATGGATGGAACGAGGCGGTTCAGGCTCCCTTTGAGGATGTAGTCGTCGACGCCTTCCTGCAGCATGCGGATGACGGTCTCCTCCTTCAGTTCGTGGGCGAGCAGCAGGAAGGGGATGTCCAGATTGAGCTGGCGCAGGAGTTGATAGGCCTCCAGGCCGCCGAAGCGGCCGGGATCGTCGCTGCACAGGATGACGTCGAAAGTGTGGTTGTGCAGCGCCTGGCGCATGCCGGCCGCGTCCTGCACGCGCTGGTACTGGGGCGCATAACCGGCATCGGTCAGTTTGGATAACAGGCGGTTCGAGTCCTGATCCGAGGATTCCACCAGCAATAAGCGAAGATTCTTTGCGGTCATGGGCTGGCCCTGGTGCGATGGCCGGATTATAAGCGGCGTTCGCGCCAAATCACCAGAGTGGGTTAGAATGCGGCCTATCATCCAAAGCCGCATCGTCATGCTTTCCGCCCGTTCCGTCGTCTCCCCGAGCACCCTGATCCGTCCCGAGATACAGGCCTTGCATGCCTACCATGTCCCGCCGGCGGAGGGCATGCTCAAGCTGGATGCGATGGAGAATCCCTACCCGTTGCCGTCCGAGTTGCGCGACGAGATCGCACGCCAGGTGGCTGGTGCGGCGATCAACCGCTATCCGGATGCCGCAGCGCACGCGCTCAAGGATGACATCCGCAAGGTGAGCAGTTTGCCGGCGGGCATGGAGGTGCTGCTGGGCAACGGCTCGGACGAGATCATCCAGTTGCTGGCGATGGCGGTGGCCAAACCGGGCGCGGTGCTGCTGAGCGTGGAACCTTCGTTCGTGATGTACCACATGATCGCCACCTTCACCGGCATGCGCTATGTCGGCGTGCCGCTGATGGCGGATTTCTCGATCGACCTGCCGACGATGCTGGAGGCGATCGAAAGAGAACAGCCGGCGCTGGTGTTCCTCGCCTACCCCAACAATCCTACCGGCAATCTGTTCGATGCCGAGGCGGTGCGCTGCATCATCGAGGTGGCGCCGGGACTGGTGGTGGTGGACGAAGCTTATTATGCGTTCGCCAGCGACAGTTTCATCCCGCAACTCGGCCGCTATGACAATCTGCTGGTGATGCGCACCTTCTCCAAGCTCGGCATGGCCGGTCTGCGGCTGGGTTTCCTGGCGGGGCCGTCACGCTGGCTGGAACAATTGGAGAAACTGCGCTTGCCGTATAATGTGGGCGTCCTGCCGCAATGTGTCGCGCGTATCCTGCTGGCGCACCACGATGTGCTGCTGGCGCAGGCCGCCAGCATCCGTCAGGCGCGCGCGCAGATGATGGGGGCGCTGGGTGCCATGGCGGGTGTGCAGGCTTATCCCAGCGAAGCCAACTTCATCCTGTTCCGTCTCGCAAACGCGACGCAGGTGTTCGAAGGATTGAAGCGGCGCGGCGTGCTGATCAAGAATCTGGACGGCGGGCATCCGTCATTGAGCGGCTGCCTGCGCGTCACGGTGGGTAGCCCGCAGGAGAACGCACAGTTCCTCGTGGCATTGCAAGATACGATCAACCAACTCGCATAAGGCGAACCATGCGCAGCGCACAAGTCACCCGCAACACCCTGGAGACCAAGATCACGGTCGGGCTGAACCTCGACGGTACGGGCAAGGTCAAGCTGGATACCGGCTTGCCCTTTTTTGAACACATGCTGGACCAGGTCGCGCGTCACGGCCTGATCGATCTGGACATCACCGCCAAGGGTGATCTGCACATCGATGCCCACCACACGGTGGAAGACATCGGCATCACGCTGGGCCAGGCGTTCACGCAAGCCATCGGTGACAAGAAGGGTGTCCGCCGCTACGGCCACGCCTATGTGCCGCTGGACGAAGCGCTGTCGCGCGTGGTACTGGATCTTTCCGGACGTTCCGGGCTGGTGTTCAACTGTGACTTCGTGCGTGCCAGCATCGGCGAGTTCGAGGTCGACCTGATCCGCGAATTCTTCCAGGGCTTCGTCAACCATGCCTTGGTGACGCTGCACATCGACAATCTGGCGGGCGACAACGCCCACCACCAGGCCGAGACTATCTTCAAGGCGTTCGGGCGCGCACTGCGTGTCGCGCTGGAGTTCGACCCGCGCATGGTCGGCGTGATGCCGTCCACCAAGGGAACCCTGTAGTCCGATGACCGATATCGCCATCGTAGATTACGGAATGGGCAACCTGCGCTCGGTCGAGCAGGCCGTGCGCAAGGTCGCGCCCGGCGCGCAAGTCATTGTGACGGCGGAACCAGATGTGCTTGCCACGGCCGGCAGGGTGGTGTTCCCTGGCCAGGGTGCGGCACCCGACTGCATGCGCGAGATACGCGCCCGTCATCTTGATCGCGTACTCGTCGGCGTGGTAGCGGATGGCAAACCCTTCCTCGGCATCTGCATGGGGCTACAGGTGTTGTTCGAACACAGCGAGGAAGGCGACACGCCCTGCCTCGGCATGTTTCCGGGCAAGGTCGTGCGCTTTGCGCGTGACCTGAAAGACGCGCAGGGCGACAAACTCAAGGTGCCGCACATGGGTTGGAACCAGGTGCATCATGGCCAGCACCCGTTGTGGCAAGGCATCGCACAGGACGCCCGTTTCTATTTCGTGCACAGCTACCATGTGCAGCCGCGCGACGCGGCCATCGTGCAGGCGACCAGCGACTACCCGCAGCCCTTTGTCTGCGCGGTGGCACGTGATAATTTGTTCGCTGTGCAGTTCCACCCCGAGAAGAGTGCGGCAGCCGGATTGCGCTTGCTGCAGAATTTCGTCAACTGGAATCCCGTGTAAATACAAGAAATCCATGGATACTTCTACGCTGATCATTCCCGCCATCGACCTGAAAGACGGCCAATGCGTGCGCCTGCGCCAAGGTGTGATGGAAGGTGCGACCGTGTTCTCCGACGACCCCGCTGCGATGGCGAAACACTGGCTGGCGCAGGGCGCGCGCCGCCTGCACCTGGTCGATCTGAACGGAGCCTTCGCCGGCAAACCGAAGAACGAAGCCGCTGTGCGTAGCATCATCGAAGCGGTCGGCAGCGATATCCCGGTACAACTGGGTGGCGGCATCCGCGACCTGGAGACCATCGAGCGCTATCTCGATCTCGGCCTTACTTACGTCATCATCGGTACGGCGGCGGTCAAGGTGCCGGGCTTCCTGCACGAGGCCTGCGATGCCTTCCCCGGCCATATCATGGTCGGGCTGGACGCCAAGGGCGGCAAGGTCGCGGTGGACGGCTGGTCCAAGCTCACCGGACATGACGTGGCCGACTTGGCGCAGCGTTTCGAAGGTTACGGCGTCGAGGCCATCATCTATACCGATATCGGCCGTGACGGCATGATGACCGGCGTGAACATCGAAGCCACCGTGGAACTGGCGCGCCCCCTGAGCGTGCCCGTCATCGCCAGCGGCGGCATCACCAACCTCGATGATGTGCGCAAGCTGTGTGCGGTGCGCGCCGAGGGCATCGCCGGCGCGATCACCGGCCGTGCCATCTACGAAGGCACGCTGGACTTCAAGGCGGCGCAGGCGCTGGCCGACGAGCTGTCGCCCAAAGTCATCTGATGCTCGCCAAACGCATCATCCCCTGCCTCGACGTGACCGCCGGTCGCGTGGTCAAAGGCGTCAGCTTCGTCGAGCTGCGCGACGCGGGCGACCCGGTGGAGATCGCGCGCCGCTATGACGAGCAGGGGGCCGACGAACTCACCTTCCTCGACATCACTGCCAGCTCCGACGATCGCGGCATCATCTTCAAAATCATCGAGCAGGTGGCGGCCCAAGTGTTCATCCCGCTGACCGTGGGCGGCGGCGTGCGCGAAGTGGGCGATGTGCGCAACCTGCTGAATGCGGGCGCGGACAAGGTCAGCATCAACACTTCGGCGGTCACCAATCCGCAACTGGTGGCCGATGCTGCGGCGAAATATGGTTCGCAGTGCATCGTGGTCGCCATCGATGCCAAGCAGACCGGGCCGGACAAGTGGGAAGTGTTCACTCATGGCGGACGCAAGGCCACCGGCCTCGATGCCGTGGAGTGGGCGAAGAAGATGCAAGGTCTGGGCGCAGGCGAGATCCTGCTGACCAGCATGGATCAGGACGGACAGAAGAAAGGCTTCGACCTCAAGCTCACGCGTGCGGTCACCGACGCGCTGGAGATCCCGGTGATCGCTAGCGGCGGCGTGGGCAACCTGCAACATCTGGCTGATGGTGTGAAGCTCGGCGGTGCGGATGCGGTACTGGCGGCCAGCATCTTCCACTTCGGCGAATACACTGTGCAGCAGGCCAAGGCGTACATGGCAAAACAGGGCATCGAGGTGCGACTGTGAGTGACGCTTGGTTGAACAAGGTGAACTGGTCGGATGACGGCCTCGTCCCCGCCATCGCGCAGGATGCCGCGACCGGCCGTGTATTGATGGTGGCGTGGATGGACCGCGAGGCGCTCAAGCGCACCGTCGAGACCGGCGAGGCGATATACTGGTCGCGTTCACGCAAGAAGTTGTGGCACAAGGGCGAGGAGTCCGGCCACACGCAGAAGGTGAAAGAAGTCCGCATCGACTGCGACGCCGACGTGGTGTTGTTGCAGATCGAGCAGAAGGGCGGCATCGCCTGCCATACCGGACGCGAGAGCTGCTTCTACAGCAAACTGGAGAACGGCAACTGGGTGGAAGTGGATGCCGTGCTGAAGGACCCGAACGAGATCTATAAGAAATGAGCAACGACATCCTGCAACGACTGACCGGGACGCTGGAGGCGCGCAAGGGTGCGGCAGCCGAGACGTCCTATGTCGCCAAGCTGTACAGCAAGGGCGATGATGCCATCCTGAAAAAAGTTATCGAGGAGGCCGGCGAGGTGCTGCTGGCGGCCAAGGATGACGATAAACAACACCTGGTCTATGAGGTCGCCGACCTGTGGTTCCACAGCATGGTGCTGCTGGCGCACAAGGGGCTGAGTGTGGACGATGTGTTGAACGAGCTGGCGCGCCGCGAAGGCGTGTCCGGCATCACCGAGAAAGCGAGCCGAAAATGAGCGAGAACTGCCTGTTCTGCAAGATCGTGCGCGGCGAGATTCCTTGCCGCAAAGTGTATGAGGATGACGATGTCCTGGCTTTCCACGATATCAATCCGGTGGCGCCGGTACATTTCATGCTGGTGCCCAAACTGCATCTGGCGTCGCTGCTTGATGCCGGGGAGCAGCACGCGGCGCTGCTCGGCAAGATGCTGCTGCTGGCGCCGAAGCTGGCGCGGGAGCAGGGGCTGGATAACGGCTTCCGCACGGTGATCAATTCCGGTAAGGGCGGTGGGCAGGAGGTGTTCCACCTGCACATTCATGTCATCGGCGGCGGCAACATCCCGCCCATGGTCAAACGCGGTTGATTGAGGAGAGTGCGATGGGTTCGATGAGCATCTGGCATTGGTTGATTGTGTTGCTGGTCGTGGTGCTGATCTTCGGCACCAAGAAGCTGCGCAATCTGGGCAGTGACCTCGGTGGTGCGGTGAAGGGCTTCAAGGAAGGCATGAAGGGCGAGGACGAAGCGGCCAAGCCCGACACCAAAGTCATCGAAGGCGAAGCCAGGGAAAAGTGACGCGATGTTCGACATCGCGTTCTCCGAACTGGTGGTGATCGCGCTGGTCGCGCTCATCGTCATCGGTCCGGAACGGCTTCCTAAACTGGCGCGCACCGCCGGCCACCTGTGGGGACGCGCGCAGCGTTACGTGAACCGGGTCAAGAGCGACATCGCCCGTGACATGGCGGTGGAAGAGGCGAGCAAGCTGCAGCAGGACATCCAGCAGCATGTGGCCGAGGTCGAGCGCGCTGTGCAGGAGAACGGTCTGACGCTGGAACAGAGCATCCTGCAGGCGCATCACAAGCGGCAGGCCGAAGCCAAGGTGGCGGCAGCGCCGCAATCTCCCGAGCTCCCTGAGAAATGACTTCCGGCGAGACACTCATCGCGCATCTGGTCGAGCTGCGTTCGCGCCTGCTCAATTCCGTCCTGGCCTGGCTGCTGGTGTTCATCTGCCTGTTCCCCTGGGCCTCGGATCTCTACACCTGGCTGGCGCAGCCCATGCTGGCGAAATTGCCGCAGGGCGGGAAGATGATCGCCACCGACGTCACCACGCCGTTCTTCGTGCCGCTGAAGGTGGCGATGATGGTGGCCTTCGTCATCGCCCTGCCTTACATCCTGTTCCAGCTCTGGCGTTTCGTCGCCCCCGGCCTGTATGCCCATGAGAAGCGGCTGGTGCTGCCTCTGGTCGTGGCCAGCACGCTGCTGTTCTTCTGCGGCATGGCCTTCGCCTATTACGCCGTATTCCCGGTGGTGTTCGGCTTCATCACGGCTGCCGCACCGGAGGGCGTGGCAGTGATGACCGATATCGACAAGTATCTGAGCTTCGTGCTCGGCATGTTCTTCGCGTTCGGCGTCACTTTCGAGGTGCCGGTCGCCGTGGTGCTGCTGGTGCGCATGGGTATGGTGTCGGTCGCCAAGCTGCGCGAGGTGCGTTCCTATGTCATCGTCGGCGCCTTCGTCATCGCCGCCATCGTCACCCCGCCGGATGTGGTCTCGCAGTTCATGCTGGCCATCCCCTTGTGGTTGCTGTACGAGGCAGGCGTGGTCGTGGCGGGATGGGTGGGGAGGCGTCCCGCCACCGAATCCGGCGACAGCGTACGGCATGACGTCTGACGTCACGAAGCCTCCGGGGGTACTCCCGCGCGACTGTCGCCCAAGGAAGCAGAGACCCACAGCAATCTCGGTGTGGCGCTGCACGATGCCGGACGTTTGCAGGAGGCGGAGAGCTGGCCAGTGCCTCGACTTCGCCCATCGCCGTCTGCATCAGCGGGTCCTGCCGCAGCACGTCATGATCGTTCAGATCCTCGTGCCGCAGCATAGACCCAACAGGCGTTGGGCGACGAGATCGCGCAGGCTGGGGGTGATGCGTTCGGTATCTCGGGGATGGGTGAGCACCGGCCGGTTCAGACCGAGCTTGCGGTCCACCTGTCGCAGCAGCGTCAGCCCGCCATCGGAATTGAGTGCGCCACCTTCAAAATCGGCTTCGATCACCCGACGTCCAAGACGCCGAAAATCCATCCCATCAGCGGTACACTTTGGCATCGGCTCCCCACAAAATCTTCTCGCACGCTGATTTTATGCGGGTTTCAAGGCTGTGCCGATCCCTTTCTGATGAAATATCCGGTTAGCTTAGCTGAGGTTTCCGAGGCCCCGTAGTTCATGCGGTCCGTAAGGGCAAGCGGCTGCAGGGGGCGGCTTGTCCAGTACGGAAGCGCGTTGAACGCCCGAGCGGAGAAAGTCTCGTTCCGCCCATCCTGCCGCAGCGAACCATGACGGCGGCTGAATACTATCCCGACTCGTCGGACGGAGGGAAGCGTGTGTCACTCGATGGTCTTCGGTTTTGGACGTTTGCCGACCTTGACTTGCACTTCGATCTCTTCCTGGTTGCGCGACAGGCGCAGGGCGACGGTCTTTCCCGGGGTGAGGGCGGAGATGGTCTCCAGCATCGCGGTGGAATCCACGAGCGCGCTGCCGGCGATGCTGAGCAGGATGTCTCCGGGACGGATGCCGGCCATGTCGGCCGGACCGCCGCGCATGACTTCGGAGATGAGCACG
>JBBIGX010000014.1:0-16149 GCA_037447315.1 Gallionellaceae bacterium
GCTGGCTGATCCATGCGTCGTCCTGGCATCGGAAATGGAAGCCCCCCGATCTCGCGGCCAGCCATATCTCGCGGTTGGGAACATGGCGGTTCACGATGAGTTTCCCGCCGTCGGCGAACTCGATCTCCAGCACCATGCCATTGCTTTCGTAGTCGATATCCGTGCCATCCAGCGCGTGTTCGATGCGCTGGAACACAGCATCGGCCAAGGTGTTGAATTCGCTTTCTGTCATGTCGTCTCCGTTCTTATTCGCGTCCGATCAGCAGGAGGTCGCCATCCTGTCCGGCGCGGAAGTTGCGCAGCCGATGACCGCCTTCTCGTGGCTCGGCGTGGAGAATGACGGTCGCGGGTGCGATTGGTGCAGCTTCGTGCGCGTTGCGCGGGTCGCTGGCGATGGTCTGTTCCAGCAGCGCCTGCAGGCGTGCGAGCCGTTCCCCGTGTTGCGCCGACACCCAGCCCGAGCCTTGCGTGCCGTCACCATCTGCCAGATGCGGGCGAACAGGTCTTCTGTCGCAGCGTTGCTGGCGCTTTCCGTCATATAATCCCGCCCGTTCTGAATACTGGAAAAATTACCGATGCGTACGGTCTGCATTATGTTGCTGTTGCTCCTCGGCTTGCAAGGATGCGGACGCAAGGGTCCGCTCTATCTGCCGCCCGGTCAGGCGCAGTCGTTCCAGTCCACACCTGCTTCTCAACTGTCCGAGTCTCAACATGAATGAGCATTTCAACTACCGCGGTGACGACCTGTACGCGGAGAACGTTCCGTTGTCCGACATCGCCCAGCGTTTCGGCACCCCCTGTTACGTCTATTCGCGCGCCGCGCTGAGCGAGGGTTATCGCCAGTTCGCCGAGGCACTCAAGGGGCGCGAGCATCTGGTGTGCTTCGCCGTGAAGTCCAACTCCAACCTGGCCATCCTCAATCTGTTCGCACGCATGGGGGCGGGGTTCGACATCGTTTCCGGCGGCGAACTGCAGCGCGTGCTGGCGGCGGGCGGTGCGGCGAACCGAGTGGTGTTCTCAGGGGTGGGCAAGAGCGCGGCCGAGATGCGTCAGGCGCTGGAAGCGGAGATCCTGTGCTTCAACGTTGAATCGGCGCCCGAGCTGGAACGTCTGAACGCGGTGGCGGGCAGCATGGGCAAGGTCGCCCCGGTCAGCCTGCGCGTGAACCCGGACGTGGATGCCAAGACTCATCCCTATATCTCCACCGGCCTCAAACAGAACAAGTTCGGCGTCGCCTACACCGAAGCGTTCGAGCTGTATCGCCAGGCGGCGGCCATGCCGCACCTGCGCGTGACCGGCATCGACTGCCACATCGGCTCGCAACTCACCGAGGTGAGTCCCTTCATCGCGGCGGCGGAGAAGGTGCTGGCGCTGGTCGACCGGCTGAAGGCGGCCGGCATCGTGCTGGATCACATCGACCTCGGCGGCGGCCTGGGTATCCGATACGACGACGAGACGCCGCCTGCCATCGCCGAATATGCACAGGCGCTGCTGGGGGCGCTGCGGGGCCGCAGTGAGAAACTCATCGTCGAACCCGGACGGGTGCTGGTCGGCAACGCCGGGGTGCTGCTGACGCGCATCGAATACCTCAAGCATGGCGAGGAAAAGAACTTCGCCATCGTCGATGCGGCGATGAACGACCTGATGCGTCCGGCGCTGTACGATGCTTTCCATGCCATCTGTCCGGTGCATAGGGATGCTGCCGCCGAGCGGGAATACGAGGTGGTGGGGCCGGTATGCGAGACCGGCGATTTCCTCGGGCATGCCCGCCGGCTGGGCGTTGCAGCGGGGGATGTGCTGGCGGTGATGTCGGCCGGCGCCTACGGCATGAGCATGAGTTCCAACTACAACACGCGTCCGCGCGCGGCGGAGGTGATGGTGGATGGCGCGTCCCTGCACCTGATCCGGGAACGCGAAAGCGTGAAGCAGCTATACGCTGTGGAGCGCATCGTCGCCTGATCTTTTTCGCACATAACTGCACAAATCTGTTGCGTAAAAAAAATATTCGCGCATAGAATGCAATCACCATGCGTTTCGGGAGGTTTCGAGCGATTGAAAGACGCATCGGGAATGCAAGGATCACACGCAACGGCTGTACCTGGTTAGTCCATCAAACTTTGAATAAGGAATGAAAATGGCAACTGCAGATACCAAAGCGAAGAGCACCGCAACCAAGAAAGCCGCGGTGAAGAAACCGGCAGCGAAGAAAGCTGCTGCCAAGAAGCCCGCAGCGAAGAAGGCGGTTGCCAAGAAGCCGGCAGGTAAAGGCATACTCGGCGCCTGAGCAAGATAGATCAGGGCGGGCGCCGGGTGTTTGCGTTTCGCCCTTTCTATCCTTTCCCTTCCGGGAATGCAGGGTGTTGGCTGGTCCGCTTTGCGCGGGAGGCCCACTTGCGGCTGCGCCCATCAGATCGCGGCAGACTGTTGCGTTTCCCCGTTTCCTTTTTTACAGCCTGATCGTTCTCAGATCAGGAAGATGGTCGCCAGTCCGAGGAAGATAAAGAAGCCGCCGCTGTCGGTGATGGCGGTCAGCATGACGCTGGCACCGACAGCCGGATCGCGTCCCAAGCGTTGCATCATCAGCGGTATCCCAATCCCGACCAGCGCACCCAGCGTCAGGTTCAGCAGCATCGCCCCCGTCATCACCAGTCCCAGCGGCACGCTGCGGTAGAGGAAGTAGGCGAACAGTCCGGCGATGCCTCCCCATACCAGTCCGTTCAGGCCGCTGATGGCCAGTTCCTTCAACAGCAGTCTGCGTGCGTTGTTCTCATTGATCTGGCCGAGCGCCAGCGATCGGATGATGATGGTGGTGGTCTGGTTTGCCGAGTTGCCGGCGATGCCGGCAACGATGGGCATCAGTGTCGCCAAGGCCACCATCTGTGCGATGGTCTGCTCGAATTCGCCGATCACGCGCGAAGCGAAGAATGCGGTGCACAGGTTCAGGGCCAGCCATGCCCAGCGGTTCTGTGCCGACTTCCATACCGAGGCGAAGATGTCCTCCTCTTCGCGCAGACCGGCCTGGTTCAGCAGTTCGGTATCGGACTCTTCGCGGATGTAGTCCAGCACCACGTTCACCGTGACGCGCCCCACCAACTTGCCGTCTTCGTCCACCACAGGCGCGGACACCAGGTCATAACGCTCGAACGCCTGTGCGGCCTGGTCAGCTTTTTCGTCCGGATGGAGCTGGATGGTGTCGGTCAGCATCAGGTCGCGGACGATGACCTCGGGCTCGTTGACCACGATGAGGTTGAGCGGCAGCACCCCTTTGAAGTGGTCGTCGCGGTCTACCACGAACACCTGGTCGGTGTGGTCGGGCAGTTCATCGAAACGGCGCAGGTAGCGCGACACGACCTCCAGCGTCACATCCTCGCGCACCTGCACCATGTTGAAGTCCATCAGTGCGCCGACCGAATCCTCCGGGTAGGACATCGCCGCGCGCAGCTGCTCGCGCTCTTCGATGGAGAGGGACTTGAACACGTCACGGATCACGTGCTGCGGCAGGTCGGGGGCGAGGTCGGCGATCTCGTCGGTGTCGAGCTGTTCCGCCGCCTCGCGCAGCTCGTCGCGGCTCATGTTCGCGATGAGCGACTCGCGCACCGCGTCCGAGACTTCGAGCAGGATCTCGCCGTCGCGCTCGGCCTTGACGAGATTCCAGACAGTGAGACGCTGCTCGATGGGCAATGCTTCCAGGATGTAGGCGATGTCGGCTGGGTGCAGCTCGTTCAGCTTGTCGCTGAGTTCCGCCAGATGGCGCTTGTGCAGCATCTTGTCCAGCAATTCATGCCGTTAGTCACGCGGCAGAGCCTGGTTGTGCACGACCGTCTCCACCAGCGCCTGTTTTTCCAGCAGGTGCTGGACCTCGTGCAGGTGGTCCTGCACGTTGTCGGTGTAGTGGTGTTCGCGGATCTCGGTCATGGGCGCGCCTCGAAGATTGCGCGCTATTTTAAGGAAAAGCGCAGGAGGGTGTCAGGGAATCTCGGCGTCCGGCATGCGGTCGAGGATGATCATCGTCTTGCGCAGCAAGCCGCGCGCCTGGCGGTGGCGGTCGTAATAGCGCGGATTGGGCACCATGGCGGCGAGACGGGCGGCCTGTTCGGCGGAGAGCTGGGCAGCACTCACCCCGAAATAATGCCGCGCAGCAGCCTCTGCGCCGAACACGCCGTTCCCCCACTCGATCACGTTCAGATAGATCTCGAAGATGCGCCGTTTGTCCATCACGCTTTCCAGCATCAACGTGATGATGACCTCTTCCGCCTTGCGCCATGGCGTGCGTTTGGTGGAGAGGAACAGGTTCTTCGCCAGTTGCTGGCTGATGGTGGAACCGCCGGCGACGATCTTGCCCTTCTTCAGGTTCTTTTCGTAGGCCTTCTGGATACCCTCCCAGTCGAAGCCCTCATGGTCGACGAATTTGGCATCCTCGGAGGCGATCAGTGCGCGCTTGAGGTGGTTGGAGATCTTGTCGTAGGGCACCCATTTGTGCTTCAACCCGGCATCGGGGTTCTTGTCTTGCATCACCTCCAGACGATCCTCCATGAAGGCGCTGGTGGAAGGATTGAACTTGGTCCACCAGCAGACATGGGCGAACAGCCAGAGCTGGTACAGCACGAACAGCAGCATCAGCGCCAGCAGGAAGCGCCAGAGCAGGCCTCTCAGGGGTTTCATGAACGGAGTTGTTGCAGGACCGGACGGGTGTCGGGTTTGACGCCGCGCCACAGATCGAAGGCTATCGCCGCCTGTTCCACCAGCATGCCCAGACCGTCGGCGACGATCGCAGCGCCATGCCGGCGGGCATAGGCCATGAATGGCGTCTCGCGGCCGTACATCATGTCGTAGGCCAGCGCGCCCGGCTTGAACAGGTCTTCCGGCAATGGCGGCAGTTCATCGCGCAGTCCGCTGGAGGTCGCGTTGATGACGATGTCATAGCTGCGGCCCGGCAGATCCTCATAGCGCCGGGTGCGCACCGAGCAGGGGCCTTCGAACTCCTTGACCAGAGCCTGCGCCTTCTCCATGTTGCGGTTGGCGACCTCGATGCTGACGCCGGCGTTGAACAATGGCCACATCACGCCGGCCGCCGCACCGCCAGCACCCAGCAGCAGCACGTCCTTCCACATCATGTCCACGCCGAGGTTCTGCTGGATATCGAGCACCAGTCCGGGACCGTCGGTGTTGGTGCCGAGTATCCTGCCGTCGCGGAAGATCAGGGTGTTGACCGCCTTGGCGTCCTGCGCGCGCTGTCCCAGTTCATCGCACAACTGTTAGGCCTCGAACTTGAACGGCTCGGTGACGTTGCAGCCCTTGTAACCTTCGTAGCGCACGCGATGCACTATCGCGGCGAAGCCATCCAGCGGTGCTTCGATGGCCTCGTAGCTGATGTCCTGTCCTGTCTGCTCGGCGAACAGTCTGTGGATCAGCGGTGATTTGCTGTGTGCGATGGGATTGCCGAGGACGGCGTAACGGTCGGTCATTGCTGAGCAGGGAGATACGTTCTGGACGGCGCGGATTATAGCTTCATTCGCGCCTTGGACCGATGGATGCCAGTACACCGCATAGCGTCATCGCCCACACGATAGAGGCGCCGGCGGGCAGGTCGAACCAGACCGAGAACAGCAGGCCCAGCATATAACCGGCGATGCCGATGGCAAAGGCGGGCAGATGCCGATTGCGGCACTTGTGGGTAGCCAGCGCGGGCACGATCAGGCTGGCGAACACGAGGTAGATACCGACCAGTTGCACCGAGGCGGTGACAGCGAGCGCGAACAGCGCATAGAAACCGAGGTCGCCCAGGCGTTCGCGCAGGCCGTGCCAGAGCGCGAGCAGCACGGTGGTGAGCAGGGCGGTGGCGAGCAATTGCGTATCGCCGACCCACAATATCTGCCCGGCCAGCAGGTCCTGCAGGTGCTCGCCGGCATGCACGTCGCGCGCGAGCAGCAGGATGCCGAGGCTGGCGGCGAGCACGAAGGTCAGCCCGATACAGGCTTCCTTCATCTCCGGCGCACGCCGCTCTATCCAGGCCAGCAGGGCGGCCCCGATCAATGCGCCGCAGGCCGCGATGAGCTGCACCAGTACGGGCTGTCCCAGCAGGCCGAGCAGTTCGCCCGCCATCACGCCGAGACCGGCGATCTGCGCCACCGCGAGGTCGGCGAAGATCACGCCGCGCTGCAAGATGCGCATGCCGAACGGGATGTGCGTCGCGAGCACCAGCAGGCCGGCGAGGAAGGCGGGCAGCAGGATGTCCATTTCGTTGCTCATTGCAGTCCTTTCAGCAGGCGCGCCAGGGTGTCGTCGAACAATCCATACAGGTCCTTGGCCTCATCGCTGCCACCCACGGTGAAGGGCAGCTCCACGGCATTGATATGCGCGCGCCGGGCGATCCATTCGGAAGGTCGCCCGTTCTGGTAGGCGGCGCGCAATACCATCTGCGCCGGAGCCTTGCGCAACGTCTCCAGCACCTGCGACAGGTATGCCGCGCTGGGTTCCAGGCCGGGCTTGGGTTCCAGCACCGCGACCTCCTCCAGCCCCAGCCAGTCGCTGAGATAGGGGAAGCCCTTGTGCTGCACCACGACGGCGATCCCTTTGAGCGGGGTGGCCTGCTGTTCCCAGCGCGCGAGCGCGGCGCGCCAGTCGCGTTCGAATGCAGCATGTCTCCGGGTGTAGTCGGTGGCATGGCCTGGATCGAGCTGGGCGAGTCTGTGTGCGAGGGCGGCGGCGACGGGCAGGAAGTTGCGCGCGTCGGTCTGGATGTGCGGATTGCCGTAGGCATGCACATCGCCCTCGCCGCGATCAAGTCGGGTCGGCACTTCCAGCATGCGCACCGCGGAGGCGGCCTCGAAGTAGCCGGCGCTGCCGGGCTGCACCTTGCCGTTGCCGGATTCGCGCAGCACCACCGGCAGCCAGGCCTGTTCCAGTTCCGCGCCGGTGCAGACCACCAGATCGGCGCGCCGTGCCTTGGCGATCAGGCTGGGGCGCGCCTCGATGCGGTGCGGGTCCTGCAGGCCGGAGGTGGCGGTATAGAGGTCGGCTTCCGGTGCGAGCAGGCGCACGAGCGCGGCCCATTCCGGTTCGCAGGCGAAGACGTTGAGGGCGGCGGCGTTGCCGCTCATCAGCAACAGGGAAAGGGGGAACAGTATTTTTTTCATGTCTCCTCCTAGTAGGTATGGGCGCCGTGCGCGCCTAGGCTCATGATGTAATGCACGAAGAACTGGTTGTCAGTCAGCGCTTGGCGTGACTGGTCGTTGGCCAGTTGCAGGCGGATGCGCGAGAACTCGCTGGGACTGTAGTCCAGCATCAAAGTCGTGCGACTCGGTTTGAATGCGTAGTTGGCGATGATGTTGCCCGAGTTGGCGGCACCGACACTGGCGATGCCCGGATTCAGACTGTCATAGCGCAAACCCGTGCGCCAGCGCGGCATGAACTGATATACGCCCTGCACATACCAGCCGCTTTGTGTGACGGTATAGCTGTCGGTGACATTCGCGCCGGCCGTGTCGTAGGCTAGATCGCCGTTCTCGGTGCGTTGGAAGTACTCGCCCTGCAGTTTCAGGTAACGCTCCTTGATATTGCCGTTGGGCGCGTATTTCCACACCAAGTCCAGGCCGGTGGTGCGGCTGTCACCGCTGAACAGGTTGGTGACGGCGTTGCCCGAGAGGTCGGGCACGTTCACGCTTTCGCGCTCCACTGCGCGCGTGCGGTGCAGCGACAGGCCGGCGCGCCAGCTGTGCTCGATGCCGATGTCATCACCGACATGCACGAATGCTGCACCTGCGCCGCTGCCGTTCTTGGCGCGTTCCGTACCGGGGAAGCCCCGCCCCTTGCCCATTTCAATACCAAATTCGACAAAAGTGTCGGTCGGCGCCAGCCATTTCAGCTGCACCCCGTCCTCGCCCAGCTGGTTCTCCCACAGCACGGCATATACCAGCGGCTGGTCGGTGAAATCCCAGGCATGCGCGTGCTGTTCGTTGAGATAACCGAGGCCGGAGAAGAAGCGGCCGAACTTGAGTTTGAAGCCTTCACCGAGCGAGCGGGTCTGCACATAGGCGTTCTCCACGCTGACGCCGCCGGCGGGGTCGAGCGCCAGCGTGGCGGCACCGTGGAATTGCGGGTCGATGCTGGCAGAGATGCCCATCTCCGCTTCGCTGAGGTTGAAGCCCTGCCCGTGGCCGGGATGGGGATTCATGGCGAAGCCGGTGGCGTGGGTCGCCGGGTCGCGCTGCAGGGTGCCGTAGGTGCCCGACAGGATGAGTGAGAAGGCAGGGTTGAAGGCGTTGTCCGCATTGCCGCTGGCGGCAAGCGCGGGGATGGAAAAACTGATGGCTGCGGCAACGGCCGCAAACGGCCGAAAACGTCTGAACATGGTTCGCTCCTGAAAAAGTCGTGTTCCCGCCGGGGGCGGGGTGGTCATCAACGATCAGGCGGCAGGCGGGGCACGGGCCGCGAAAGCGGCACAGGAAGCCGGGTGGGAAGCGGTGTCAAGGAAAGGGTAGGCGTTGGCGCTGGGCTCGGCGAAATCGAATCTGACCTCGCTGCTGCCGAGGGCGTTGGCGATCTGCGCATAGGCGGCACAGAGCTCGCAGGCATGGTCTTGCGGTGGCGACTGGTCCTGTTCAGCCAGCACATGCGAGATGCCGTGCATGGCGGCACCCTGCTGTACGAACAGCAGGGCCAAGACGAGGAACAGGGGACGGAGCAGACGGATGATGCGCATGACAGGTGACACCTTAGCAAATAGGCGCTGGTGCTGCAATGCGGCACAAGAGGGCGGCACAAGAGGGCTGGCCGGGAGCGGAAAGTGGCTTGGAATCAACAAAGGATGCGCTGAATGACCGCTACGGCCACGACATGGGCGATCTGCTGCGGGTCGAGGTGGCTGGCCGAGCCTTACCGGTTACAGATGCCGCCTCCTGCGGGCGAGACCATGGTCGTCGAGCACTTCTGGACCTCCAGCATCGGGTTGCTGCTGTTCCGCGACCACGAGAAGGCGGCAGACGAGCTGCTGAAGCAGGCCGACATGGCGATGTATCGTGCCAAGCAGGCGGGGCGTAGCCAGCTCTATGCCGAGGAGTGGGCCGAGGCGCTATTCGGCCTCAAGCTGGTCGCTGGTGGTGAAGGTCCAGGTGCGGGTGATGCTGAGGATGTCTGTCTCCTTGCGGATGTCCGGCGGGAAGGGCGCGTAGGGCGCGGCGAGCTGGACGATGCGTTGCGCGGCGGCATCCAGGATGCGCTCGCCGGAGGGGCGGTTGATCTCGATGCTGTCCACGCTGCCGTCGGCGCGCAGGTTCACGGTCAGTATCAGGCTGCCGTGGAGTTTCTGGCGGCGCGCCGCCTCGGGATAGTTCAGGTTACCGATGCGTTCGACCTTGGCGCGCCAGTCCTCGACATATTGTGCATAACGGTATTCCTCGGTGCGTGCGCCGATGAATTTGCGCTTGGGCAGCTTCGCATAGAGCGAGAGGTTCTTGCTGATCTCGGCTTCCAGGCGCGCGATCTCCTTCGCGCGCTGCACCAGTTCTTCGCCGCTCGGGCCGTTCTCCACCAGCTTGGATGCCTGCTTCGGTAGCGCCACCTGATAGTCGCTCTTGCTGCGTGTGAGCAGGGTCTGCACTTCCTGCTCCAGCGCCTTCACCCGACGCGCCGCCTGTTCCAGGGTGAAGCGGCTGTCGTCGCCCATGACCGGGAAGGGGGTGCCGGCGCGGCGGTCTTCCGGCGTATTGCCGCCGCTGTCCAGGTTGCTCTGCGCGTAGGCGGTGGCCTGGCTCGGCTTGCTGCGCGACTGGCTGTTGACCAAAGTCACTTCCAGCGGCTCCAGGCGTTTCGCCAGCGTGCGCGCGTCCGGCACCGTGAAGGTGATGCCGAACAGCACGAAGGCATGCAGCAACAGCGAGAAGCCGACGGCGAACGAGAGCCGTTCGCGCAGCAATACCAGGAGCAGGTATTGCTTCATGCAGCCCCGTTCGCGCCGGGCAGGTGGCGCGCTTCGAATTCCAGGTCGAGCAGGTCGATGTGCCCGATCTCCAGCAGCACATGCGTGCCGGGCGCTGTCTCCGGCAGCGCGTGCACGCGGCCCACCAGCGGAATGTCATCCAGCCTGACCAGGTTCTCGCGCAGCACGGTGGCCCCGGTCTGCCGTATCCCCTCCTGCAGTAGCCAGCGCAGGCACCAGTAGCGTTCCATGTTGCGCTGGAATTCGGCATAGGCGGTATAGGCGGTGTCGAAGTCGCGCAGGATGGCATACAGCGCCGTGTCGTTCTTCGCATAGACGGGCGGCTCGCCGCGCAGCACGCTCATGATCTGGCGCTGGTTGACCAGGTCCACATAACGTCGCAACGGCGAACTGGACCAGGCGTAATGCGTCACACTCAGTCCCTGGTGCGGCGCAGCCACGGTGCTCATCTTCACCTTGCCGTTGTTCTGCGTGCGGTAGATGCCGGCGACGCCGTTATCGTCGAGCATCTTGCCCCAAGTGCTATTGGCCAGGATCATCAGTTCCGATACCACCTTGTCGATGGGTGAACCGCGCAGGCGCTGGCCGATGGTGATGCGGTCGTCCTCGACATGGAAGGTGTAGTCGACCTGTTGCACGCCGCTGTCGGCGGATTTGCCGCGCCCGGCCTCCAGCTTCTGCGCGAAGTCCCACAGCAGCTTGAGTTCGGATGCCCACGGATAATCGAGCTTGCCTGCCGCCAGCGTCTCTTCGTTGAACAGCGGCTCCAGTGTGTCGTGACGCAGGTTGGCGGCGATATGCAGGCGCTCGATGCGGCTCTCGCTGGCGGTGACTTCGAGTGCTTCGTTCAGAGTGACATACAACGACAGGGCAGGGCAGATGCGATCGGCACTCAGGGTGAACGACTCGACCACGTTGTCTGGCAGCATGGTGATTTTGTCGCCCGGCATGTAGACGGTGGACATGCGCTGCCGCGCGATGTCGTCGATCTCGGAGCCGGGGGCGATGCACAGCGCGGGCGCGGCGATGTGGATGCCGATGCGCCAGCCGTCGTCCAGCTTGTCGACCGAGATGGCATCGTCGATCTCGGTGGTGGCCGCGTCGTCGATGCTGAAGGCGTGGATCTCCACCAGCGGCAGTTCGGGATGCTCGTCCACGGTCACGGCGGGGAAGCCAGTGCCCTTGGGGAAATGTTCGAACAGGAACCTGTTCAGGTGGTAGTCGCGGGAGGAAGGCAGTGCGCCGCACTTTTCCAGCAGGTGCGCCGGAGACAGGTGGGTCGCGGCACAGGCCGCTTCCAGCGCCTTGACCTCGATGGTGTTGCGGTCCGGCTTGTACAGGATCGCTTGCAGCTTGTCGGCATACTCCGCAGGCAACTGGAAGCTGCAGAGCTGTTCCGTGTAGCGCGCCTGCAGTTCAGCCTGCTGCCGTTTCTTCTCCGCGCCAGCCAGCGCCGCCTTCAGCGCATCGGCTGGTGCGGCCTTGTAGCGCCCCTTGCCCTTCTTGTAGAAATGCATGGGCGAACCGTGCAGCCGCATCAGCACACCGGCCGCTTCGGCCGGCGCCGGCGGATGGCCGTAATAGTCCTGTGCCAGTTCCTCGAAACCGAATTCGTCTGGCGGCGAGGCCTCCCACAGGAAATCCAGGTCGATGTCGGCGGCGGCCTGTTCCGCCTGGCGCATGAAATCGGACAGTCCGGGCTGGGCGAAGCGCAGCATGACGTTGGCGGCCTTGATCTTGCAGCGCTTGCCGTGGAGGTTCTTGATCTGCAGCGACGAGGTATTGTCGGTCATGATGCTGCCGACCTTGAAACTGCCGTCTTCTTCGTAGAATATGTTCATGGAGGGATGCGAGAAAAAGTGCTGCGGATTATAACCCGCCGCCACTCTGGCGAACTTCCGTCCTGCTGCCTTGTCAACGTTCCCGGCGCCTGTGTGGCAGGCGCTCCTGTCTATCATTCATGCAAGGAGGATTCATGAAGCGCATTTCCGTTTTGATCGCGGCCGGCAGCCTGATGGCGGCCGCCCAGCAAGCATCCGCCTGTCCCGGCAAGCCGCATGGCTATGGCGACGGTTGTCCGCCCAAGGGCGGCAGTTACATGCAGCAGATGGACAAGAACGGCGACGGCGCGGTCAGCCGCAAGGAGTTCGACGCCTTCCATGCCGACCGTTTCAAGGAGATGGATAGCAACCAGGATGGCAAGATCGACAGTAAGGAGCTGGACGCGGCGCGCGACGCGATGCGGGACCATGTCAGGGGGCGCATGCACATGAGCATCGAACAGCATTTCGATGCGGCGGACACGGACAAGGATGGTGCCTTGAGCAAGGAGGAGGCAAAGCAGGGCATGCCCATCCTGTATGACCGTTTCGACGAGAACGATGCCAACAAGGACGGCAAGATCACCAAGGACGAAGTGATGCGCGATGCGCGTCCCAGACTGCGTCCCATGCAGGACAAGCCTTGATCTTTCCAGAGGGTGAATGAAAAAGGCCGGCTATACGCCGGCCTTTTCATGGAGAGGCTTGTTTACTGGGTGGCGAGGATGTGGCTGACCATGGCCTTGATATCGGCGTCGCTGACCTTGTCCGGGGTGGCCGGCATCGGCATGGTGCCGAAGCTGCCCGCACCGCCGGTGCGCACCTTCTTCTCCACTTTGGCGGCCGCGCCGGCATCGCCCGCGTACTTGGCGGCGATGGCTTTCAGGGAGGGGCCGACCGTCTTCTTGTCCACCTGGTGGCAGGTGACGCAGTTGTGTTTCTTCATCAGTGCCGCGCCGTCCTCGGCCAGGGCGTGGGACGACAACATCAGGCCTGCGGTGAGCATCAATGCGTGTTGGACTTTCATGAGCAACTCCTTCGGGTGGTTAACAGATCGTTTGCAGGCATTCTACTCCTGAATCTTCTCCGAAGGGCTACGCTGTTCCAGCGCCAGAGCATTTGGGTCAACAAAGGCCGTGGTGTTACCATGCGCGCGGTTTATCGGTAGAGGACACGCAACATGGCAGGACACAGCAAATGGGCCAACATCCAGCACCGCAAGGGGCGCCAGGACGCCAAGCGCGGCAGGATCTTCACGCGTCTGATCAAGGAGATCACCGTCGCCGCCAAACTGGGCGGCAGCGATCCGGGCAGCAATCCGCGCCTGCGTCTGGCGATGGAGAAGGCTTATGACAACAACATGCCGAAGGACAACGTCGAGCGCGCTATCAAGCGCGGCGCCGGCGAGCTGGAGGGAGTCGATTACATCGAGATCCGTTATGAGGGTTACGGCATCAACGGCGCGGCGGTGATGGTCGACTGCCTGACCGACAACCGCACGCGCACCGTGGCCGACGTGCGTCACGCTTTCACCAAATACGGCGGCAACCTGGGCACCGACGGTTCCGTGTCCTTCCTGTTCAAGCACTGCGGCCAGATGGTGTTCGCGCCCGGCACCGACGAGAACGCGCTGATGGAAGTGGCGCTGGATGCGGGCGCCGAGGACATCATCAACAACGATGACGGCAGCATCGAGGTCATCACCGCACCCAACAACGACTTCGTGACAGTGAAGCAGCGTCTGGAGGCGGCAGGTTTCAAACCGGAGATGGCCGAGGTCACCATGAAACCATTGAACGAAGTGAGCTTCACCGGTGACGATGCGGTGAAGATGCAGAAGCTGCTGGATGCGCTGGAAGACCTCGACGATGTGCAGGAGGTCTATACCACCGCAGTGATCGAAGACTGATGCGTATCCTCGGCATCGACCCCGGCCTGCGCATCACCGGATTCGGTGTCATCGAGAAGCAGGGGCAGTACCTGCATTACCTCGCCAGTGGCTGCATCAAGACGCCGGATGGTGAACTGGCACCGCGCCTGAAGGTCATCCTGGAGTCGCTGGGCGAGGTGATTGCACAGTATGCGCCGCAGCAGGCGGTGGTGGAGAAGGTGTTCGTCAACGTCAATCCGCAGTCCACATTGTTGCTCGGTCAGGCGCGCGGCGCGG
Source organism: Gallionellaceae bacterium (assembly GCA_037447315.1). Taxonomy (GTDB): domain Bacteria; phylum Pseudomonadota; class Gammaproteobacteria; order Burkholderiales; family Gallionellaceae; genus Sideroxyarcus. The sequence goes on from JBBIGX010000014.1 coordinate 13,925, forward strand.
CGATCTGCGCGGCGGTGCAGGCCGGATTGCCGGTGGCGGAATACACCGCGCTGCAGGTGAAGCAGGCGGTGGTCGGCACCGGCCGCGCCAACAAGGAGCAGGTGCAGGCCATGGTGCAGCGCCTGCTGCGATTGTCCGGCACGCCCAGCCCGGATGCGGCGGATGCGCTGGCCTGTGCCGTCTGTCATGCACATGGCGGCATGGGGCTGGGGACGTTCCCGACCAAGGGATTGCGCATGAAGGGAGGCAGGCTGGTATGAGCGCACCGCTGGAACCGATGCTGGCGTTATATGCTCATCCCGTGGCGCGCTATTTCGCCGCCACGCGTCCGGCCTTTCTCTCGGCGAGTCTGATGGCCGGCGTGGTCGGGCTGGCGGTGGCGTGGCGGTCCGGGCTGTCTTTCGATGCGGGGCTGGCGCTCGTCACGCTGCTGTTCGCCCTGCTGGCCCACGCCAGCGCTAACGTGCTCAACGATTATTACGATGCGCTGAACGGCACCGACGCGCAGAACACGCAGCGCATCTTTCCGTTCACCGGCGGCAGCCGTTTCATCCAGAACGGGGTGCTCACGCCGGCGCAGACGCGCAACTTCGGGTTTGCGTTGATGGCGGGCGTGGCTGCGGCCGGGCTGTGGCTGATGGCGCGCAGCGCGCCGCAGCTGATGTATGTCGGCCTGGCCGGGTTGTTCATCGGCTGGGCGTATTCCGCGCCACCGTTCCGCTTGAACAGCCGCGGCTGGGGTGAGCTGTGCATCGCGGCGGGTTTCCTCGCCATCGTCGTTGGGGCGGATTTCGTGCAGCGCAAGGCGTTCGCTTGGGCGCCTGTCGTTGCGGGCCTGTCCTATGCGCTGCTGGTCGCCAACCTGTTGTACGTCAACCAGTTCCCGGACCGCGCGGCAGATATGGCGGCGGGTAAATTGCACTGGGTAGCGCGTTTGCCGGTCAGCCGCGCGCGCTGGGGGTATCTGCTCATCGCTGCTTCGGCGCATGCCTGGCTGATCGTCGCGGTGGTGGCGGGCCTGTTACCGTTGTGGGCCTTGCTCGGCCTGTTGTCGTTACCCATGAGTTTCGAGGCCGCGCACCAGTTGCTGCGGTATGCCGAGCGGCCGCAGCAACTGGCGGGCGCGATCAAACTGACCATCGTTGCGGCGATGGTGCATGGTGCAGCGTTGTCCATCGGATTGATATTGCGGTGAAGCATGATCGGTCGTCTGTCTGGAACCTTGCTGGAAAAGAACCCGCCGCAGATCGTGCTCGATGTGCAGGGCGTGGGCTACGAAGTGGATGTGCCGATGAGCACCTTCTACAACCTGCCCGGGTTGAATGAACGCGTCGTGCTGCATACCGAGTTCATAGAGCCCGAGGACGCGCACCTGCTGTTCGGTTTCCTGACGCTGGAGGAGCGCGCCACTTTCCGCCATTTGCTGAAGATCAGCGGTGTCGGCCCCAAGTTGGCCTTGTCGGTCTTGTCCGGTCTTTCCATTGCCGATCTGACTGCTGCGGTGGCGAACAAGGATGTCGGCCGCCTGACGAAGATCCCTGGCGTGGGAAAGAAGACCGCCGAGCGCCTGCTGCTGGAACTGCAAGGCAAGTTCATCGTTACCGGCGCGGTTGCTGTGGCGGGAGGTGGTGTCGCGCCGTCTGTCGGCAGCGACATCGTCAATGCCCTGCTGGCGCTGGGTTACAACGAGAAGGAGGCTGCCTGGGCGGCGCAGCAGCTGCCCAAGGATGCCGGCGTATCGGACGGCATACGGCAGGCGCTTAAGTTATTATCCAAGGCATGATCCAGAACGACGACCTCACCGCAGCGCGCATCATCTCCGCCGTGCCCGCCTCGCCGCAGGAAGAGGCGCTGGAGCGCGCACTGCGCCCCAAGCAGCTCGACGAGTATGTCGGACAGGAAAAGATACGCGGACAACTGGAGATATTCATCCATGCCGCGAAGAAGCGCGGTGAACCGCTCGATCACGTGCTGCTGTTCGGGCCTCCGGGGCTGGGCAAGACCACGCTGGCGCAGATCATCGCGCACGAGATGGGGGTCAATATCCGCCACACCTCCGGTCCGGTGCTGGAGCGGGCGGGCGACCTGGCCGCGCTGCTGACCAATCTCGAACCGCACGATGTGCTGTTCATCGACGAGATCCACCGTCTGTCGCCAGTGGTGGAAGAAATCCTCTATCCTGCGCTGGAGGATTATCAGATCGACGTCATGATCGGCGAGGGGCC
>JBBIGX010000015.1:0-14819 GCA_037447315.1 Gallionellaceae bacterium
GCTGTGCTGTGTGCGGCCCATGCTACCAAACCGTCGCACATGCCGTCATCTCCGGCGGCGGTGACGACCACCCGCTGCCAGCCCTGCTCGCGCGCCGCCTCGGCGATGCGCGGGTGTGCCACGCACAGCACACTGGATTGCGCCAGACTTGCCGCCGCCGCGCCCAGCCCCTGCCACAAGTGCGCCAATGCCTCGCTGCTGGTGACGGCGATCACATCCGGCCGCGCCGCCAGCCAGGCCTGGACATCCAGCGCGGGGGCGCTGCGCCGATAACAGGTGACATACTCGACCTCGGCACCGCGCGCCCTGAAGGTGTCGCCCAGCAACTCGCGCCCACCATCGCCGCGCAGGATGGCAATGCGCCAGCCGCCGATAGTTTGCAGCGCAGGCAGCGCCAGCAGACCCTCACTGTCGAAACGTTCGGCCGGCACGATGACCTCGCCCACCCCCGCTTCGCGCAAGGCTTGCGCGCTGCCCTGGCCGACCGCAGCCACCTGCACGCCTTGCGGGATGCGCTGCAACGCAGCCATGCCGTAGCGCACGGCATTCGGACTGATGAATACCAGCAGGCGGTAATCGGCAACGCGCTGCGCAAAAGCCTGCAGCGCAGCCTGATCGGAAGCCGGAGCAATCTCCAGCAAAGGGAACAGCAGGGGGCGGGCCCCCAGCGCCTGCAGGCGCTGCATCAATCCGGCCGCCTGGTCACGCGGCCGCGTGACGACGATGTTCAATCCGGCGAGCGGAAGTTCAGCCATTCAATGCTGCAAGGATCTCGCCGGCGCCCTGCCTGAGCAGATCCTGCGCGACCTTTTCGCCGAGCGCCTCGGGTTGCGCGATGTCGCCCGTCTGCTCGGAGCGCAGCAGACGTTTGCCGTCCGGGGTGGAGACGAAACCGCGCATGCGCAGACGGCCGTTCTGCACCTCGGCGAAGCCGCCCAGCGGCACCTGGCAACTGCCGTTCAAGGTGCGGCTCATGGCACGCTCGGCCAGCACGCAGGCGGCAGTCTCGGCATGATGCAGCGGCGCGAGCAAGGCTTGCAGTTCAGGACGTCCTGCGCGAATCTCGATGCCGAGCGCGCCCTGCCCCACGGCGGGCAGGCTGTCGTCAGAGGAAATCACGTTACGGATGCGGTCGCCCAAGCCGAGGCGTTTCAGCCCGGCAGCGGCAAGAATGATGGCGGCATACTGACCCTCATCAAGTTTGCGCAGACGGGTCTGCACATTGCCGCGCAGCGGTTCGATCTTCAGACGGGGGAAGCGTGCGCGCAGCTGGCTCTCGCGGCGCAAACTGGAGGTGCCGACCACACTGCCGGCGGGCAGCGCCTGCAGGCTGTCGAAGTGGTTGGAGACGAAGGCATCGCGCGGGTCTTCGCGCTCGCCGATGCAGGCCAGGGCGAATCCCTCCGGCAGATTCATCGGCACATCCTTGAGGGAATGCACGGCGATGTCGGCGCTGCCGTTCTCCAGCGCCGTCTCCAGTTCCTTGACGAACAGGCCCTTGCCGCCGATCTTGGACAGGGTCTTGTCGAGGATCTGGTCGCCCTGGGTCGTCATACCGAGGATGGTGACCGCGGTTTGCGGGTATAATGCACGCAGCCTATCCCGGATGTGTTCGGCCTGCCACATGGCCAGCGCGCTCTCGCGCGAAGCGATCACCAGTCGGGACGGGGGATTGAACGTAGCCTGAATCATCGGTTTTCCTTGGATTTATTTAGCTCTTGGGCGCGGCGCATTCTATCAGGTGCGCCGCGCTTTTGCGCCGACGACATGAAATGATGAAGACGAACCTGATCGCCGCCCCCGCCAGCATCTCCAGCAAGGATGCGCCTTTGCGCGAAGACATCCGCCTGCTCGGCCGCATTCTCGGCGACACCCTGCGCGAGCAGGAAGGCGAGGAGACCTTCCAGTTGATCGAGAGCGTGCGCCGCGCTGCAGTGAATTTCCGCAAGACACAGGACGAGCGCGACGGCAAGAAACTGGAGCAGATGCTGGATGCGCTGTCGCCCGCCGAGACGCTGGCTGTGGTGCGCGCGTTCAGCTACTTCTCGCAGCTGACCAACATCGCCGAGGATCTGCACCACAACCGCCGCCACCGTGCGCACCTGAAGGCCGGCAGCGCCGCCAAGCCCGGCTCGCTGCAACTGGCGCTGGAACGGCTGCAAGAAAAGAAGATCAGCAACAAGACGCTGCAGTCCTTCCTCGACAGCGCGTTGGTGTCGCCGGTGCTCACCGCGCACCCCACCGAGGTGCAGCGCAAGAGCATCCTCGATTGCCAGCTGATCATCTCCAGCCTGCTGGAGCAGCGCGACCGCATGGACATGACGCCGCAGGAGCTGGCCGACAACGAGGAAGCGTTGCACCGCTTCATCCTCATCCTGTGGCAGACGCGCATGCTGCGCACCTCCAAACTGACCGTGCGCGACGAGATCAACAACGGCCTGGAATACTACCGCTACACCTTTCTGACCGAGATTCCCAAGATCTACGCCGATCTCGAAAAGCAGCTGGAGACGCGCTTCGACAAGGACATCCACGTGCCACCGCTGTTGCGCGTGGGCAGCTGGATCGGCGGCGACCGCGACGGCAACCCTTTCGTCACCCACGACGTGTTGAGTGACGCGGTGCGCGCGCATTCCGCACTGGCGTTCGAACATTACCTGAACGAGACCGCCCTGCTCGGCCGCCGCCTGAGCCTGACCGACCGCTTGGTCGAGATCACGCCGGAGCTGCGCCGCATGGTGGACGCCTCCCCGGACAAGGCGCAGGCGCGCGAGGATGAGCCCTACCGCCGCGCGCTGAATCTGGTCTATGGGCGCCTGTCGGCCACCGCGCGCGCACTGGGGCACACCATCACCCACCTGCCGCCGCTCGATCCGGATGCCGCGCCCTATGCCACCTCGCAGGAATTCATCGCCGACCTCGATGTGCTGATCGATTCGCTGTTCAAGCACGGTGCGGTGTACCTGGCGCGCGGCCGCCTGGCCAACCTGCGCCGTGCCGCCGAGGTGTTCGGTTTCTATCTGGCACCGCTGGACATGCGCCAGCACAGCGCCATCATCGAACAGACAGTGAGCGAGCTGTTCTCGCATGCCACCGGCAAGGCCGACTATGCCGCGCTCGAAGAATCCGCCAAACGCGCCGTGCTGCTGGAGACGCTGCAGGCGGGCAAGCCGCTGCTGACCGACATCGGCCGTTATTCCGCCGTACCGCAGAGCGAGCTGAAGATCATGCAGGCCGCCGCCGAGATCCATCGCCGTTACGGCGCCGGTGCGCTGCCCAACCACATCATCTCCAAGACCGACGCGGTGAGCGACCTGCTGGAAGTCGCGCTGATGCTGCAGCAGGTCGGCCTGCTGCAGGGCGAGCAATTGCACCTGAATATCATCCCGCTGTTCGAAACCATCGAGGACCTGCGCGGCTGCGGCGTCATCATGGACGAGCTGTTCTCTATTCCGTATTACCGCAAACTGCTGGAATCCCGCGGCAACACGCAGGAGGTGATGCTGGGCTATTCCGACAGCAACAAGGACGGCGGCTACCTCACCGCGAACTGGGAGCTGTACAAGGCCGAGGTCGAGCTGGTCCAGGTGTTCAAGAAACACGGCATCGAGCTGCGCCTGTTCCACGGCCGCGGCGGCACCGTGGGCCGCGGCGGCGGCCCGAGCTACGACGCCATCCTGGCGCAGCCGCCGGGCAGCGTGAACGGCCAGATCCGCATCACCGAACAGGGCGAGGTGATCGCCAGCAAATATTCGAATCCGGAGATCGGCCGCCGCAACCTGGAGACGCTGATCGCCGCGACGCTGGAAGCCACGCTGCTGGACCACGCCCACAACGAGGACGGCAACCCGGAATACATGCGCATCATGGAAGCACTGAGCCTGGACGCCTTCGCCGCCTACCGCGCGCTGGTGTACGAGACCCCGGGTTTCACCGACTATTTCTTCACCGCCACCCCGATCCGCGAGATCGCCGAACTCAACATCGGCAGCCGCCCCTCGTCGCGCAAGGCATCCGACCGCATCGAAGATTTGCGCGCCATCCCCTGGGTGTTCAGCTGGAGCCTCAACCGCGTCATGCTGCCGGGCTGGTTCGGCTTCGGCAGCGCAGTGCGCAAGTTCATCGAGCGCGAGGGCGAGGCCGGTTTGGCACAGCTGCGCTCGATGTATCAGAAGTGGGCGTTCTTCCGCAGCCTGATGTCCAACATGGACATGGTGCTGTCCAAGACCGACATGGGCATCGCCTCGCGCTATGCCGAACTGGTGCCCGACGCGGAACTGCGCACGCGCATCTTCTCGGTGATCGAACAAGAGTGGCGCGACACGGTGGACATGCTGTTCAAGGTCACCGGCGCCAGCCACCTGCTCGCCGACAATCCTACCTTCGCGCGCAGCCTCACCACGCGCACGCCGTACATCGATCCGCTCAACCACCTGCAAGTGGCGTTGCTGCACCGCCATCGCAATGGGGACAACGAAGAGAAGGTGAAGCGCGCCATCCACCTCACCAGCAACGGCATCGCCACCGGGCTGCGCAACAGCGGCTGAAACGACGGGGCCCGCAGTATGCGGGCCTTTTTCATTGCGGCATGCGAGAGATCAGGACCGCGAGCGCCACACCACGACCAGCGCGATTAGCGCCAGTGCCATCAACGCCTGCTCGATGGCGCGCCTTGGCGATCTGCCTGCCATCGATCAGCTCCTTCTCCAGCCATCGCCTCGTCCAGCAAGGTCAGCAGGTCTATGCCTTTCACCGCCTGGTCGGCCTGCTGCGGGTCGTAGCCCTGCTTCACCAGCAACTCTGTGCTCGCGCGATATTGCGCCAGATTGTTCGCATGCACCTCCAGGAAGGATTGGAGCTTGACGTTGACGGCACACACATCCCCACCCTTGATCGCCGCGGCATCCAGCGGCGCTTCGATCTCCAGCAGCTGGACGCTGCGTTGTGCGGAACACTCACCCTGCTGTGTGAGCTGATAGCCGCCGATGCCGGACCAGCACAGGGCGATGACCAGGAAGACCCGCCATCGCAGCAGGAAATGGTCTCATGGCTCTCCCACACGGAGAACCGGGAACCTGCCGGTGGTGGCACCGGGACGGAACACCGCCCATTTGCGCGAACTCTCCAGGCTGGCGATCTTGTCTTCCGCCCGGACACCATGCCGGTTGGGGAAGTGGCCTTCCAGCCAGCGCACGATGGGCATGAACGCTTCTCGCTCGCCCTCACTCGCCCCTTCTTCCAGTTCGAAGATGGAGGCGCCTTGTTCCGCAGCCTGCAGATAGACCTCGCTGTCGCCCAGGCTGGCCAGAAAAGGCATCTTGAGCGAAGTGAGGAAGCGCTCCAGTGCGGCATAGCTGGTATTGCTGCGGTTGCGCACCCGGTTGGCGACGACCGCCATGCGTGCGTTGGCGGTACGTGCGCCACCGACCAGGAACAGATCCTTGATGAAATCGGCCGACGCGCGGATATCGATGGGTGACGGGGCGACCGGGATCAGGATGTGGTTCGCCTTGCGCACCAGCTCCTTCAGCAGCAATCCCCCCGCCCCCGCCGGCGCATCGACCACCAGCACCTCGGTCTCCAGCGGCACCCACCCCTGACGGCTCCCAAGATGTACGTTGCCCCTGGCGGGCGCGCCGCTCGCGGCATGGATCGCCCCCAGGCTGGAAGGTCGCGCCTTCAGCCATTGCAGGCTGGAACCCTGCGGATCGTGGTCAAGGATGGCCGTGCGCATACCGCGGCTGGCGTAATAGCCGGCCAGGTTGGTGGCCAGCGTGGTCTTGCCCGAGCCGCCCTTGGCATTGATCACCAGTATCGTCTGCATTCAGTTCCCCTGTGTGCCTGCCGCCGCCTTTACCGCGCTCCACTGGCGGCGGCTGATGGGCAAGCGCTCCTCCAGCCCGTGCAGCCTCATCAGCCAGCCGCTCTCGCCTTCTTCGCCGCCTTTCTCGAAACCGGCAATGGCCGCCTTGGCGACCAGGCAATTGCGGTGGATGCGCACGAAGCGTGCGGCATATTCCTTTTCCAGCGCGGTGAGCGATTCTGCGATCAGGTATTCGCGCTCCGCGGTGCGCACCGTCACATACTTCATCTCCGCCCGCAGATAGACGACCTCCTCGATCGGCACCAGGATCAACCGGCCGCGCTCGTGCACCGACAGGTGGCTGCGCGCCTCGGGGATCAGTTCGCGCAACACCTCGGTGCGTATCGGCACCGCAGCGCGCGCGCGCGACAAGGCCTCGAACAGACGCCCGAGCCGGATGGGTTTCAGCAGATAATCGATGGCGCGCCGCTCGAAAGCCTGGATGGCATAGGCATCGTAGGCGGTCGTGAAGATGATGCCCGGGGGCTTCTCCAGTTTGTTCAGGTGCTGCGCCAGTTCCAGACCGTCCATCTGCGGCATGCGGATGTCCATCAGCACCACCTCGGCCGGCCTTTCGCTCAGTTTGTCCAGCGCCTCCTGTCCGTTGCCCGCCTCGCCCACCAGCTCAAGCTCGATCTGCGCCCGGCAGTCATCCAGCAAATCCTTCAGGCGGCTGCGCGCCAGCGGCTCATCGTCCACGATGAACACGGTCAGCGGCAAGGTCACGGTATCGTTCACGGCGTCTCGGTCCTCAGCGGGATGACGATATGCACATGATAGCTGTCGCCATCGCGCGTCACACGATATTCGGCTTCCACATCGAACAACAACGACAATCGTTCACGGATGTTGGACAACGCCAGATGGTTGCCCTCGGTCTGCACCGCGCCCGGCACCAGCGGATTGAGCACCTCGAGATGCAGTTGGCCGTCTTGGCCATAGAGCTTGATCTCGATGATGCCTCCGGCCGCCAGCGGTTCGACGCCGTGATAGACCGCGTTCTCCAGCAGGGGCTGCAACACCAGCGGCGGGATCAGCGCGTCGGACGGCATGTCGCGGGTCTGCCAGCGCACCTGCAAGCGGTCGCCCAGCCGCAACTGCTCCAGCGCCAGGTAACGCTCGGCCAGCGCGACTTCGTCTTTCAACGCCACCAGGTCATGCGCGCCGCCCATCGCCATGCGGAACAGGTCGGCCATATCCTCCAGCGCCGCCTCTGCCCTTTTCGGTTCGGCACGCACGATGGCCAGCACCGCATTGATGCTGTTGAACAAGAAATGCGGCCGGATGCGCGCCTGCAAAGCCTGCAGGCGCGCATCCTGCAAGGCCGGCGACATGGCCAGCGCGCGCCAGCGGAAATAGAGCAGCAGCACCGCGGCCAGCAACGCGGACAACAGCAGGCGACGCACTTCATCAAAGACCGTCCAGCCCAGCGGCTCTGCAAACAGCTCGCCGCCCAGATGCGAGAACGCGATAGTGACCAGCATCGTCAGCCCGACCACGGCCGCAGTGGCCGGCCAGTAAGGGAGGCGCGCCAGACGGTCGTTGAACACATACAGGGCCAGCAAGGTCCCCAGCAGGACGGGTTGCAACAGGGCGGAACCCAGCAGCATGCGCTGCCACAGGTCGTCCGCGGTCGCAGCCTGCGCCAGCGCAAGGATCAGCGCGAGCACGTTCACCCCCAACACGATGCGCAGCACCGTACCCAGATTGCGGAAGTCGGGCAGCAGTCGGGGCGGAATGTTTTGATTTATACTGCGCTTCCTCGGCATGTATCCCCCGTAAGTGCCGCCCATTCTGGACAAGACATGACATCGATGCAAGACACCCAGACCTGGTCTGGACGTTTCAATGAACCCGTGGCGGAACTGGTCAAGCGCTACACCGCTTCGGTCGATTTCGACCAGCGCCTCGCGCTGTACGACATCCAGGTATCGCTCGCCCATGCCCAGATGCTGGCCGAGAACCGCATCATCAGCGAACAGGATCTGCAGGACATCCGCCGCGGTCTGGCCCAGATCGAGAACGAGATCATCGCGGGGGACTTCCTCTGGTCGCTCGATCTGGAAGACGTACACCTCAACATCGAGAAACGCCTCACCGCGCTGGTTGGCGATGCCGGCAAGCGCCTGCACACCGGGCGCTCGCGCAACGACCAGGTGGCCACCGACATCCGTCTCTACCTGCGCAGCGAGATCGACACCATCGTCGGCCTGATCAGGAGCCTGCAAAGCGCACTGCTCGATCTGGCCCAGCAACACATACACACCATCATGCCCGGTTTCACCCACCTGCAGGTGGCGCAGCCGGTCAGCTTCGCCCATCACCTGCTGGCCTATTTCGAGATGTGCCAGCGCGACGTGGAACGCTTCGGTGATGCGCGGCGACGCGTGAACCGCCTGCCGCTGGGCGCTGCCGCACTGGCCGGCACCAGCTACCCTATCAAGCGCGAACGCGTGGCCGAGCTGCTCGGCTTCGAAGCCGTCTGCCAGAACTCGCTGGATGCCGTGTCCGACCGCGACTTCGCCATCGAATTCACCGCCGCCGCTGCGCTGACCATGACCCATCTGTCTCGCCTGTCGGAAGAACTCATCCTGTGGATGAGCCCGCGCTTCGGTTTCATCGACATCGCTGACCGCTTCTGCACCGGCTCTTCCATCATGCCGCAGAAGAAGAACCCCGACGTGCCGGAACTGGTGCGCGGCAAGACCGGCCGCGTCAACGGCCATCTGGTCGCGTTGCTGACGCTGATGAAATCGCAGCCGCTGGCCTACAACAAGGACAACCAGGAAGACAAGGAACCGCTGTTCGACACCGCGGACACACTGAGCCAGACCCTGCGCATCTATGCCGACATGATGCGCGGCATCACCGTCAAACCCGAAGCCATGCGCCGCGCCGCCTTGCAGGGCTATGCCACCGCCACCGACCTGGCCGATTATCTGGTGAAGAAGGGTTTGCCGTTCCGCGATGCGCATGAAGCCGTGGCGCTGGCCGTGCGTTATGCCGAGCAGAAGGGTTGCGACCTGGCCGAACTCAAGCTGGATGAATTGCAGCAGTTCTCCACGCTCATCGCCGACGACATCTACGGCGTACTCACCCTGGAAGGCTCGCTCGCGGCACGCAACCACACCGGCGGCACCGCCCCGCAACAAGTGAAAGCGGCCATCGTCCGCGCACGCAAACTGCTCGCCTGAACATCCGCCGAACGGCGGGCAAAAAAAACGGGCCACCTTGCGATGGCCCTGAATAGGAGGAGAGTATGAAAGATCGAGTTGATAACAACTCAAAGCTCACAACTCGGGGCGGATTGTAGGCAGCCGTTCCCGCCTTGCCTATATGCCGTTTGGCCTATATATCGGCCTATATATCTCCCCGGAAGAGCTATATCTCTCCCGATCGACCGCCCGTGACCCGCTCGATTCCATTCAGGTCACGCGCCGAGAACACCGCCCCCCACCCAGCCGCCAGCAACAATCCGCGTACCGTAGCCGCTTGGTCATAGCCATGCTCCAGCAACAGCCAGCCACCGGGATGAACGTGAGCGCATGCTCCACCTGTGATCTGGCGGATATCGTCCAATCCATCCACGCCGGAAACCAGCGCAGAGATCGGCTCGAAACGCACATCTCCCTGGGTGAGATGTGCATCGCCCGCCGCGATATAGGGCGGATTGGAAACGATGAGATCGAAACTTTGCCCCGCCAAGGCTGAGAACCAGTCGCCGTGCAGAAAACTGACATTGTGCAATTCCAGCCGCTGCGCATTCTCGCGTGCCACCGCCAGCGCCGCAGCCGAAGCATCCACTGCCACGACTTCCACATCCGGCCGCGCGTGCGCGATGGACAACGCGACGGCTCCGGTGCCGGTGCCGAGATCGAGCACGCGCATGCCGCTGCGCAGCGGCAATCTCTCCAACGCCAGCTCCACCAGTAACTCCGTCTCCGGTCGCGGAATCAGCGTCGCGGGGGTAACCTTGAGATTCAATCCGAAGAACTCGCGCTCGCCCAGGATATGCGCCATCGGCTCCCCCGCCAGACGGCGTTGCAGCAACGCACGGTAGGCCGCATTCTCGGCCTCGTTCAATTCACGTTCGGGGTGGGCCAACAGATAGGCGCGCGAGACCTTCAACACGGATCGCAGCAGCATCTGCACCTCGATGCGCGCCTCACGGGTATCGAGCGACAATGCTTGGCATAGCGCGGGAACATCCTGCTGCAAGAGGGCTTGCAGATCGCCCATGTGGCCTAGCCTTCCTGCGCCAGTGCAGCCAGTTGTTCGGCTTGATGCTCGGCCATCAGCGCATGGGTGAGTTCGCTGATGTCGCCGTCCATGATCTGGTCGATCTTGTACAGCGTGAGGTTGATGCGATGGTCGGTGACGCGGCCCTGCGGAAAGTTGTAGGTACGGATGCGCTCGGAGCGGTCGCCGCTGCCGACCAATGATTTGCGTTCCGAAGCGATCTTGCTGTGCGCGGCCTGCTCCAGCTTGTCCTTGATGCGCGCGGCGAGCACCCGCATGGCCTGCGCCTTGTTCTGGTGTTGCGAGCGGCCGTCCTGGCATTCGACCACCGTTCCCGTGGGCAAGTGGGTGATGCGCACGGCGGAGTCGGTCTTGTTGATGTGCTGGCCGCCCGCGCCGCTGGCGCGGAAGGTGTCGATGCGCAACTCCGCCGGGTTGAGTTCGACCTCGCCGACTTCTTCCGCTTCAGGAAGGATGGCCACAGTACAGGCGGAAGTGTGGATGCGCCCCTGCGTCTCGGTGGCAGGGACGCGCTGCACGCGGTGCGCGCCGGATTCGAACTTCAGCACGGAATACGCACCGTGACCGATGATGCGTGCGATGACTTCCTTGTAGCCGCCCATCTCACCCGGGCTTTCCGAGATGACCTCGACCTGCCAGCGGTTGCGTTCGGCGAAGCGCACATACATGCGGAAGATGTCGCCTGCGAACAGCGCGGCCTCGTCGCCGCCGGTGCCGGCGCGCACTTCGAGGATGACGTTGCGCTCGTCGTTGGGATCCTTGGGCAGCAGCTGTTTCTGCAATTCGATCTCGAGCTGCGCCAGCTTCATGTTGCCGGCCTCGATCTCAGCCTCGGCGAACTCCTTCATCTCAGGATCGCTTGCCATCTCGCGCGCGGCGGCAATGTCGGCCTCGCATGCCTGCCAGGCATGGTAGAGCGCCACCACCGGCTCGATCTCGGTGCGCTCGCGGTTGAGCTTGCGGAACGCGTCCATGTCGCGCGTGGCCTGCTCGCTGCTCAACAAGGCGTTGACCTCGTCCAGTCGCTCGGCAAGCTGGGCGAGTTTGGAAGAGATACTCGGTTTCATTCGGGGGAGTGCAGGTGGTAGATGCGGTGCACGGCGTCGAGCAGGGCCTGCCGTTCGCTGTCCTGCGCCTGGTTCAGGCTCTGTGTCGGGGCATGCAGGAATTTGTTGGTCAGCGATGCGCTGAGGGCCTCCAGCACCTTCTCCGGCGTATCGCCCTTCGCCAATTGCTTCAGTGCCTTTTCCACCTCATGACGGCGCTGGCGTTCGGCATGGTCGCGCAAGGCGCGGATGGTGGGCACCACCTCGCGCGATTCCATCCAGTGGATGAATTCACGCACGCCGGAATCAATGATGACCTCGGCTTCCTTGACCGCCTCCTGACGCGCATCCAGACCATCGCGCACCACTTCGGCCAGGTCGTCCACGGTATACAGGAACACATCGTCCAGCTCCGCCACTTCCGGTTCCACATCGCGCGGCACGGCCAGATCGACGATGAACAGCGGCCGATGCTTGCGTTGCTTCAATGCCCGCTCGACCATGCCCTTGCCGAGGATGGGCAACTGGCTGGCGGTACAGGTCACGATAATATCGTGATGCGCCAGCTGTTCCGGCAGTTCGTGCAAGGTAACGGCCTGCCCCTCAATACGGCGCGCCAGGGTCTGCGCACGTTCCAGCGTGCGGTTGGCAACGGTGATCTTTTTCGGCTTGCGCGCGGCGAAATGCACGGCATTCAGTTCAATCATCTCGCCCGCACCGATGAACAGCACGTTCTGCTCGGCAATGCTGGGGTAGATGCGCTCCGCCAACTTCACGGCGGCGGCAGCCATGGAGACCAGATTGGCGCCAATCTCGGTTTGTGTGCGCACATCCTTCGCCACCGAGAAGGTGCGCTGGAACAATTTGTGCAGCAGGAAACCCAATGTGCCAGCCTGCTCGGCCTGGCGCACCGCCTGTTTCATCTGGCCAAGGATCTGCGGTTCGCCCAGCACCATGGAATCCAGGCCGCTGGCGACGCGGAAGGCATGCTTCACCGCCTGCTCCTGCGGCAGGCGATAGATGTAGGGCTCGATCTCGTTGACGCGCAGCTTGTGATAGCCAGCTAGCCAGTCCACCGCCTGCGCCGGGGCGTTAGTGCTGCAATAGACCTCGGTGCGGTTGCAGGTGGACAGGATGGTGGCTTCCTTGGCGGCACCATTACCAACCAAGTCGCGCAGGGCGGCATCCATCGTCTCGGCACTGAACGCGATCTGTTCGCGCACACCAAGCGGGGCGGTCTGGTGATTGATGCCGAAGGTGAATAACTGCATGGAAGTCCGCTGTCCGGAGGGTTCGGGGGCGGAATTATAGGGGCTGGAGCGGCTTTCTGCCAGCCGCCCCAGCTTTTGCGGGCTTACTTGGCAGGGGACAACTGAGCCAGAGCAGCTTCCGCATCCGTGCGCAGCGTACTGTCCGGATGCTGTTTGACGAACTCCGTGAAGGCCACCTTGGCCTCTTCAGCCTTGCCGGCATCGACCAGTTCGATGGCCTTCTTGAACGCCGTCAATTCTTCTTCCTCGACCGCACTGGTCTGCGCCTCACCCTTCCAATACACGTCATTGGCATCCGCCAGGGAGCCGCGCACGCCACCGGCTGCGGTGGTAGTCGCCAGCTTCTTCTTGGGGGTGATCAATTCAATCTTCTTGCGCAAGCGCTCCCACAGCGACATCTCCTGCTCGGCGGCCGACACCTGAACCGGTGCGGCCAGTGCGATCCCCAGCAATACGAACAACGCGATCAGTTTCTTCATGGTCATACTCCTATGTAAATTTCCACCGTCAGACTCAGAGTGCGTTCAAGAGTTCCAGCGCCAGGGCACGATGCTGCTCCTGGACACCCGGATCGATCTTGCGCGCCTTGATGAAGGCCGCCTTGGCTTTCTTGGTATCGCCCTGGCGCTTGTAGGCACGCGCCAGATTGACCAGGATATGCGCATCCTGCGGACTCAGCTTCGCCGCCGACTCGTACGCCTTGACGGCATCCTGGTATTTATCGTCGATCATCAGCAGATTGCCGCGGTTATTATGCGCCGCCGCGTTCTTGGCATCCAGACTCAGCACCTTGTCGAAGTATTTCATGGCCTCCTTGCGGTCGCCGATCTTGGCCAGAATGATGCCAATCTGCAGATGCGCCTCCACATCGTCAGGTTTGGTCTTGATGACATCCAGATAACGCCGGGTCTTGGTCTGCGAACTGATCTTCAGCACGGACAAGGTGTCCCCCGGGAACTTCTTCTCGATGGCGGCACGGTTCAGCCCGCTCGCCTTCCAGTCCGAGTCCGGCAGGCTGGCCGGCTTGAAGGTCTCCCATGCACTGTGCACATCAAGGATGGTCAATCCTTTGTCCTTGTACTTGTAGTAGGTCTCGCTACCTTTCTCCCAAGCCTTGAGGAAGGCACTGCCGACCAGCGTAGTCTCCACTGGCACCCATAACGTCCCTTCGTGGATTACATAGAGGTTGTCCATGGTATAGCCATCCGCATCAGCCGGGATGCGCGTATCGAACATCATCAGCATATGCCCCGGCACTTCCAGTACACGCGTACTGATACCCATGCTTTCCAAGCCAGAGGAGTATGTCGCAACCAGATCGTCGCAGTCACCCGACTTGCGCTCCAGTGTCTCGCGCGGGAACTGGATGTAATCCACGGTCTGTGCGTTGCCCGAACTGACCTGATAGGGGTTGTTCGGATCCTGGATATAGGTCAATCCGTACAGTCCCAGGGCATTGAAGAAGGCGGAAGCCAGTTGCACCTCATCCTTGGTATCGCTGTACTCGGACACGATGGACCGCGCCAGATTCAGGACGGGGGGGTCCTTAGGTGTCACGAACACAGCGAAACGGCCACGCTCGTCCCAGGACAACCGATGCTTGTCATAGATGTTGACCGTGGCGTTATGGCTGTAAGTCATCTTCTGCCCGCCATCGAAATAGCTTGCTTCGATCAGCGCCTGCACCGCACTGTCCTCGGTCATGGTCAGGATGTTGTTATTGAACACCGCTTTCAGTGGCAACTCTTTGCTCTCGCCCGGCATCAATTTGGCGATCTTGTTCTCGGTGGAGAAGTCCATGAAGTTCTTCAGCAGGAAGCTGACACGGATCTTCTCCATCTTCTTGTCGGTATTGTTGGTGACCTTGATCAAGCCGATACCATCACGCTCATACAGTTTGTAGGAGTTGGAAAACACATTCTCCAGCTTGACCACCTCGATTTCCAGGGGCGGCCGACTGAACACCTGCGTAACCGCGTCCACCGCCACCTTCTCCGACTCGGTCTTGTCTGTGCTGAGCACGCTCACCAGGAATGCGTATTTGGTCTCCGGCTGCAACCCATCCTTGGTAAATTCAGGGGTTGTCACCTCGCCCACCTGCACCAGGTTATCGCCTTCCTTCTGGTAGACGCGATAGGCGGCGAAATACTGCGGATCGACCGCATCCCAGCTCAGTTTGACCTGCCAGGGAGAGGTCTCGACCCTGACAGCCGACAAGGCCGGCGGGATGAACTTCTCGGTAGTCGCGCTGACCGCTGTGCTACTGGCCCCCTCGAAACCGTGATCCGACACCGCCACGACACGGTAGAAATATCGTCCCTCCGCATCCAAGCCGGCATCGGTATAGGTATTGGTCTCGCTCGTACCCACCTGCACATA
>JBBIGX010000016.1:0-6990 GCA_037447315.1 Gallionellaceae bacterium
GCACCCTGTCCACCATGTTCGCCGCCGGCGTGCCGCTGGTCGAGGCCTTCGACTCCGTAGCGGGCGCCGCCGGCAACGCGGTGTATTACGACGCCACCAAGCAGATCCAGCGTGAAGTTACGGCCGGTTCCAGCCTGGGCGCCGCGATGACCAACACCAATGCCTTCCCCGCCATGGTGCTGCAGATGGTGTCCATCGGCGAGGAGTCCGGCTCCATCGATTCCATGCTGTCCAAGGTGGCGGACTTCTTCGAGGCTGAAGTGGACGAAGCGGTGGAAGCACTGTCCAGCCTGATGGAGCCGCTCATCATGGTCGTGCTGGGCACGCTCATCGGCGGCATGGTGATCGCCATGTACCTGCCGATCTTCAAGATGGGCCAGGTCGTTTGATCCTTACACAATCCGGGCACGGCGCGATGCCGTGCCCCTCTTCCCCGGTTGCCCGATGATCGCGCTGCTACAGAACTCCCCCCTGACCTTCATTGCGCTTTGCGGCCTGCTGGGCCTGATGGTCGGCAGCTTCCTCAATGTGGTCATCCATCGCCTGCCCAAAATGATGGAGCGTGAATGGCAGGCGCAATGTGCCGAACTGAGCGGCAAGCCGCTGCCTGACAGCCCACCCTACAATCTGGTGCTGCCCCGTTCGGCCTGCCCGCACTGTAACCACCCCATCGGCGCGCTGGAGAACATCCCGGTCATCAGTTACCTGCTGTTGCGCGGCCGCTGCGAAGGATGTGGCGCGCGCATCTCGCCGCGCTATCCGGTGGTCGAGGCCGTGAGCGGTTTGCTGTCTGCCTACGCGGCCTGGCATTTCGGCTTCGGCATCGCGGCACTGGCCGCACTCGTCTTCATCTGGGCGCTCATCGCGCTCACCTTCATCGATTTCGACACGCAACTGCTACCGGATGTCATCACCCTGCCCCTGCTGTGGCTGGGTCTGTTGCTCAATCTGCAAGCCACTTTCACCTCGCTCGGCCATGCGGTGGTTGGCGCCGTGGTCGGCTACCTCGCACTATGGAGCGTGTATTGGCTGTTCAAACTGGCGACCGGCAAGGAAGGCATGGGTTACGGCGACTTCAAACTGCTGGCGGCCATCGGCGCCTGGCTGGGCTGGACCATGCTGCCCCTGATCATCCTGCTCTCTTCGCTGGTCGGCGCCATCGTCGGCATCGCCCTGATCGTCTTCGCCCGGCACGGCCGCAACATCCCCATCCCGTTCGGCCCGTATCTGGCGGGCGGCGGTCTGATCGCGCTGTTCTGGGGCCAGCCGCTGACCCAGGGCTATCTGCAACTGCTGGCCACACCGTGAGTCCCTGCCATGGATTGACCGGCGGCATCGGTAGCGGCAAGAGCACGGTCGCCAGCCTGCTGCAGGCCGCAGGTGCCCGCATCGTGGATACCGATGCCCTCTCGCACCAACTCACGGCCGCCGGCGGCTTGGCCATGCCCGCCATCGCACGTGAGTTCGGCGATGCCTACCTCGATGCCGCCGGCGCACTGGACCGCGCCAGGATGCGCGCCCAAGTATTCTCCGACCCGGAAGCACTGCAACGACTGCAGGCGATCCTGCACCCGCTGATACGCGAACAGGCCAGGTCATTGGCCCTGTCACCTACCGAAGCGCCCTATACGCTGGTGGTAGTACCGCTCCTGTTTGAGAGCGGGCAATACCGCGACTGGCTGCAGCGGGTGATCGTCGTCGATTGCCCGGAACAGCAACAGATCGAGCGTACCGTACGGCGCGGCGGACTGGACGAGGCGACGGTGCGCGCCATCATGTCGCAGCAACTGGACCGGGCGACCCGGCTCAGCCTGGCGGACGAGGTCATCCACAACGATGGCGACCTTTCCCGGCTGCAGCGTCAGACGACCGCCCTGCATAAACGCCTGTGCGGCCGATGAAAAGCATTTGACGATACCCGGCACGGCCTATAATCTTGCCGCCGGAAACA
Source organism: Gallionellaceae bacterium (assembly GCA_037447315.1). Taxonomy (GTDB): domain Bacteria; phylum Pseudomonadota; class Gammaproteobacteria; order Burkholderiales; family Gallionellaceae; genus Sideroxyarcus. The sequence goes on from JBBIGX010000016.1 coordinate 1,952, forward strand.
ACCTTGCCCCGAACCCGGCCAAAGTGATCAACTACGAGTTCCCGTTGAACGAGCGTGTGCGCACCCTGCTGCGTCTGGAAGACCTGTTCATGCGTATCGAACGCTTCGTCGCGCGCGAACAATGCGAGGATCATCATGCCGCGCTCGGCGTACTGTTCGAGATTCTCGAAGTCGCCAGCCGTGCCGACCTGAAATCAGAACTGCTGCAGGAGCTGGAAAGGCAGAAGAAAGCGCTCAGCGCGCTGCACAACAACCCGGCCATCTCGAAAGACGCACTGGATGCCGTACTGAACGAGATCGAATGCGATTGCACCCGCCTGCTGCAGATCAATGGCAAGATCGGGCAGCACCTGCGCGACAACGAATGGCTGATGGGCATCAAGCAACGCGCCGTGATCCCCGGCGGGGTGTGCGAGTTCGACCTGCCGTCCTACCACTACTGGCAGCATCTTCCGGCCGAGAAACGCCGCGCCGATTTCCAGGACTGGCTGGAACCGCTGCTGCCGCTCAGGGATGCCATCACCATCACCCTGAAACTGCTGCGCGAGAGCGGGCGCACTCACCGCTTCACCGCCCATCAGGGGATGTTCCAGCAGATGCAGGGCGGGCGCGTCGCCCAACTGCTTTGCGTCACACTGGACAAGGATCTGCCCTGCATCCCCGAGATCAGCGCCAACAAATACGCCTTGAACATCCGCTTCGTGGCCGCCAACTTCAGCGCCAAGACCTCGCTTTACGAGCAGGACGTCGATTTCAACCTGGTCTTCTGCTCATCGCAATGAGTGCCCCCCGCATCGTCGTCTGCCCGACCTGCGGCAAGGAGCACGCTTGGGACACGAGCAACCGCTACCGCCCGTTCTGCAGCGAACGTTGCAAACTCATCGATCTGGGGAAATGGGCGAACGAGGAATACCGCGTCGAGCAACGCGACCAGGACGCCGGGAATCAGGACCCCCAGGCCTGACGCAGCAAGGCCACACCGTGCGCGCCATGCTGCCAGGCTGTCTGCATGCTCTCCGGCTTCATCCCGCCCAGCGCATAGACCGGGATCGAACCTCCCGCATTGATCTCCGCAAACTTCTCCCAACCCAGTGACGGCTCACCCGGGTGGGACTGCGTCGGCAGCACGGGGGACAATAGCGCAAAGTCGCACCGAAGTGCCTCGGCACGGCGCAACTCCTCCGCGTTGTGGCATGAAGCCGCACATAACTCCACCGCAGGACGCTCATGCAGACTGGCAAGTTGCGCTGAAGTCAGTTGCACGCCATCCGCACCGACCTCCTGCGCCAGTTCGATGTCGGCATTCAGGATCAGTTTTGCGCCGCAAGGCCGCATCATCTCCAGCATGCGCAGCGCCAGCTCGCGCAACTCGTCGCGGGCCAGCGCCTTCTCGCGTAACTGCACCAGGCGCAATCCCGCATCCAGCCGGGCTTGCAGCCTCTTCAGGAACGCTTCCACGCCAAGTTCGGCAGCGTTGCTAATGGCATACAGCGCAGGCAAGGACAAGGCACGCAACACCGGCGCATTGGCCGGTAGGATGGGCGTTACGCTGACTTCAGGCAGACGCTGCCAGGCGAACTGCTGCCCCTCATGCGGATGCAGCTCACCCTGCCATGCCGTGACACGAAAGAAATGCAGTCGCACCGTGGCATGCGGATAGGTGAATAAACGGGTGATCCAGGGATAGGCCGTAACGACTGCGATGCCCAACTCCTCGCGCAACTCGCGCACCAGGGCATGATGCGCCGTCTCCCCCCGCTCGACCTTGCCGCCGGGGAATTCCCAGTAGCCCGCCCAGATCTTGCCGACAGGGCGCTGCGCCAGCAGGAAAGTGCCGTCCGGCTTCTGCAGAACGGCGGCGGCGACTTCGACCACCTTATCTTCTTGGGACATGCCGCCCGCACCAATCCTTGGCGAACTGCCCCGCCACCCGCCCGCTGCGCGAGCCCCGCAGCAGCGACCATTGCAGTGCCGCCGTACGCGCCTCCTCGGTCAGGCCTTGCTGCCAGCCGTGATGCGCCAGCCAGTGCGCAGCCACCGCCAGATATTCCTCCTGCGAGAACGGATAGAACGAGATCCACAGGCCAAAACGCTCGGACAAGGAGACCTTCTCTTCCACACTCTCCGCCGGATGCACTTCGTCACCGACATATTTCGTGGCGAGATTATCCCGCATGTAATCAGGCATCAGATGACGGCGATTCGATGTCGCGTAGATCAGCAGGTTGTCGGAGAACGCCACCAGGTCGCCATCCAGCGCCGCCTTGAGCGATTGGTAGCCAGGCTCATCGGCATTGAATGAAAGGTCGTCGCAATACAGGATGAAGCGTTCATCCCTCCCCTGAACCAGCCCGATGATATGCGACAGGTCGATCAGACCCTGCTTGTCGATCTGGATCACGCGCAGGCCCTGCCCGGCATACTCGTTCAACAGCGCCTTCACCAGCGACGACTTGCCCGTGCCGCGCGCACCCGTCAGCAGCACATTGTTCGCCGTACCGCCACGCACGAACTGCTCGGTGTTCTGCCGAATGCGCAGCTTCTGCTCATCGATGCCGATCAGGTCGGCAAGACGGATGCGCTGAAAATTCGGTACAGGATGCAACGCGCGCTGGCGGTGGTCCCAGCGAAAGGCGCATGCAGAGCTCCAATCAGGCACCTGCGCTTGTGTGCCGGGCAGGATGGCTTCCAGTCGAGAAAGCAGGCCTTCTGCACGGGAGAGGAAGTGATCGAGTTTGTCCATTCTTTGCACTCAATTGCGAGCCACCCGTTCCCCCTGTGCGCCGCCGAGTAACGCAGACTGGTCAGGGGTAGTCCGACGCATATGTCTGAGCACGTGACCGCGCAGCGGGTCGTGCGAGTTTATGCGGAGGCCTGACCAGTCGAGCAACGCAGGGAACCCCGAAGGGGCGGCGCGCTGGGGTCGCCTTCTTCTTGGTTACTTCTTCTTGGCGAAGCAAGAAGAAGTAACTTGCCGCCGGGCAACCCCCGGCGAAGTTGATTGATGTTGGGTATCGCTGCGCTCCACCCAACCTACATCAGCTTCTGTAACTCGCGTTGATCTTCACGTAATCGTAGGAGAAATCGCAGGTCCACAACGTCGCATCGACCGCACCGCGGTTCAATACAACGCGTATCGTGATATCGCTTTGCTTCATCACGCGCGCGCCGTCTTCTTCCTGATAGCTGGCTGCACGTCCGCCATGCTCGGCGACCAGTACCTCATCGAGATACAACTTCAGCTTCGCGACATCCAGGTCGTCCACACCAGCATAGCCGATGGCAGCGAGGATGCGCCCGAGGTTGGGATCGGAAGCGAAGAAGGCGGTCTTGACAAGTGGCGAGTGGGCGATGGCATAACCGATCTTGCGGCATTCGGCTTCATCCTTGCCGCCTTCGACCTTGATGGTAATGAACTTGGTGGCACCTTCCCCGTCGCGCACGATGGCTTGCGCCAGCACGGTGGCAACTTCAGTGATTGCCGCCTGCATCGCAGCGCGTTCCGCCACGCCGATCTGCACACCGCTCTTGCCGGTGGCGATCAGCATCAGCGCATCGTTGGTGGAGGTGTCGCCGTCCACGGTGATGCAGTTGAACGACTTGTTCGCGGCCTCGCGCACCATCTCTTGCAACATCGGTTGCGCAATGGCGGCATCCGTGGCGATGTAGCCCAACATGGTGGCCATGTTGGGATGGATCATGCCGGAGCCTTTGGAGATGCCGGTGACGGTGACGATCTTGCCGCCGATCTGCACCTGCTTCGACACCGCCTTGGCGACGATGTCGGTGGTCATGATGGCGTGCGCGGCGTCGAACCAGTTGTCCTCCTTGAGGTTGGCGATGGCCTGCGGCATGCCGGCCACGATCTTGTCCACCGGCAAGGGTTCCATGATGACGCCGGTGGAGAATGGCAGCACCTGTTCCGGCGCACACCCCAGGTGTTGCGCCAGTTCGGCGCAGGTGTGGCGTGCATTCTGCATGCCCTGCTCACCGGTACCCGCGTTGGCATTGCCGGTGTTGACGACGAGTGCACGCACCCCCTTGCCTGTGGCCAGATGTTCCTTGGCCACAGTGACGGGGGCGGCACAGAAGCGATTGGCGGTGAACACCCCGGCCACGGTCGCGCCGTCGTCCAGCTTGATCACCAACAAATCCTTGCGGCCAGCACGCTTGATACCCGCTTCGGCGATACCCAGAGAGACGCCCGCAACGGGCAACAGTTCGGCCGCTACGGGCGCAATCAGATTCACGGGCATGGCGTCAGAGGTGGCGTCCGGTCTTGTACAGGTAGTTGGTCATCTCGACCGTTTGCGCATTCATGCGACGCACGATGCCATGGGTATGGCGCACGATGCCGCGCATCACGTAATAGACAATGGCCGGCTGGGTATTCAGCAGCGACTCGAACTTGCAGCGGTCGAGCAGCAGCACCTTGCAATCGGTCTTGGCGACGATGGTGGCGCTGATCTGCGAAGCGCTGCCGCCGACGAAAGTGATGATACCGGCCAGATCGCCCGGCTGCAGCAAATGCAGGGTCGCCTGCTCATTGCCGATGGTAGCAGTCGCTTCGACCTCGCCGCTGGCCAGCACGACCAGCGAGTTCTTCAGTTTCTCATCGCCCGGACGCAGCAGGCTCTCACCCGCCTTGAACTCGCGCACTTCGAACAGCTGGCCCAGCGTCTCGATCTCTGCATCACGCAGCTCTTCGGTCAGCGTCGAATTGCGCAGGATCATAAGGTCCGTACCCATTTCTCTCTCCTTTGTTTGCAATGTATCAGTTCAATTTGCCGTGGCACTGCTTGTATTTCTTGCCGGATCCGCAGGGGCAGGGGGCATTGCGTCCAACCTTCTCCCCACCGCGCACGAACGGCTTGTGTTCCGCCTCTCCCTGGTTGCCGACAGCCAGCGCCTCCTCATAGTCGGCATGATGATACTGCACATTTTTCGGCGCGTGGGAGGCTTCCGCCGCCTGCACCGCCTCCTCGCTGCGTATCTGCACGCTCATCAGCGTCTGGATCACATCGCGCTTAATCTTATCC
>JBBIGX010000016.1:7000-13042 GCA_037447315.1 Gallionellaceae bacterium
GCCACCTGCTCCTGGGTCTGGATGCGCACCGTCAGCAAGATGCGCGTGACCTCCATCCTCACCACATCGAGCAGTGGGGCGAACAGCTCGAAGGCTTCGCGCTTGTATTCCTGCTTGGGGTTCTTCTGCGCATAGCCGCGCAGATGGATACCCTGGCGCAGGTGATCCAGCGCCGCCAAATGCTCGCGCCAGTGCTGGTCCAGGCTTTGCAGCATGACGATGCGCTCATAACCGTGCATCACTTCCGCACCGACCTGGTCGACCTTGGCCTGATATTGGTCACGCGCCAGATCGAGAATGCGCCGAGCCAGCCCTTCCGGATCGAGCTGCTTGTCCTGCCCCATCCATTCGACGACCGGCACGTGCAGCTGATATTCCGCCGCCAGCGATCTTTCCAGTCCCGCCAGGTCCCATTGCTCCTCCATACTGCCCGGCGGCAGATGCAACGCCACCTGCTCGCGCAGGATGCCATCGCGCATCGCACTCACGGTTTCGCTGATGTCGGTGCTCTCCAGCAGCTCGGCGCGTTGCTGATAGATCACCTTGCGCTGGTCATTGGCGACGTCGTCGTATTCCAGGATCTGCTTGCGCATGTCGAAGTTGCGCGCCTCCACCTTGCGCTGCGCGTTCTCGATGGCGCGCGTGACCCAGGGATGCTCGATGGCCTCTCCCTCCGGCAGTTTGAAACGGTTCATGATCGCCGCCACACGGTCGGAAGCGAAGATGCGCAGCAGCGGGTCTTCCAGCGACAGGTAGAAACGGCTGGAGCCGGGGTCCCCCTGACGACCCGAACGTCCGCGCAACTGATTGTCCACGCGGCGCGACTCGTGACGCTCGGTACCGATGATATGCAGGCCGCCACTGGCGACCACCTGCTCATGGACCGTCTGCCATTCGGCACGCAATTGCGCAATACGCTGCTCCTTCGTTGCCGCGTCCAGGCTGTCGTCGAGGCGCACCAGCTCGATCAGCTTCTCGACGTTGCCGCCCAGCACGATGTCGGTACCGCGTCCTGCCATGTTGGTGGCGATGGTGATCATCTTCGGACGCCCGGCCTGTGCCACGATCTCTGCCTCGCGCGCATGCTGCTTCGCGTTCAGCACCTGGTGCGGCAGTTTGGCTTTCTCCAGCATACCGGACAACAGCTCGGAAGTCTCGATGGAGGTCGTGCCCACCAGCACCGGCTGGCCGCGCTCGTAACAATCGCGCACGTCGGCGATGACTGCCGCGTATTTCTCTTTTGCCGTCAGGTACACCTTGTCCATCAGGTCCTGACGCACGGTGGGACGATGCGGCGGGATGATCACCGTCTCGAGGTTGTAGATGTGCTGGAACTCGAACGCCTCGGTGTCCGCCGTGCCGGTCATGCCGGACAGCTTGCCGTACATGCGGAAATAGTTCTGGAAAGTGATGGAAGCCAGCGTCTGGTTCTCCTTCTGGATCGCCACGCCCTCCTTGGCTTCGACCGCCTGATGCAGGCCGTCCGACCAGCGGCGGCCCGCCATCAGGCGACCGGTGAACTCGTCGACAATCACCACCTCGCCGTTCTGCACCACCTAATGTTGGTCGCGGTGGAACAGATTATGCGCCTTGAGCGCGGCATACAGATGATGGATCAAAGTGATGTTGGCCGGGTCATACAGGCTGCTACCGGCCGGCAACAAGCCGGCCTTTTCCAGCAACTGCTCTGCATGCTCGTGCCCGGCCTCGGACAACAGCACCTGGTGGCTCTTCTCGTCGACATAATAGTCCCCGGGCGCATCCTCGGCCGGCTGGCGCACCAGCTGCGGCGCAAGCTTGTTCATGGCCTGATAGACCTCGACGCTATCCTCCGCCTGTCCCGAGATGATCAGCGGCGTGCGCGCCTCGTCGATGAGGATGGAGTCCACCTCGTCCACGATGGCGAAATTCAGTCCGCGCTGGAAGCGATCTTCGGCGCGCGCCGCCATGTTGTCGCGCAGATAGTCGAATCCGAACTCGTTGTTGGTACCGTAGGTGATGTCCGCGCCATAGGCAGCCTTCTTGTCACCATGGTCCATGTTGGACAGGATGACGCCCACCGACAGGCCGAGGAAGCGATACAGCTTGCCCATCCATTCCGCGTCGCGGCTGGCCAGATAATCGTTCACCGTCACCACATGCACACCCTTGCCGGACAGGGCATTCAGATAGGCCGGCAGCGTCGCCATCAGCGTCTTGCCCTCGCCGGTACGCATCTCGGCGATCTTGCCGTAATGCAAGGTCATGCCGCCGATCAGCTGCACATCGAAATGGCGCATGCCGAGTACGCGATGCCCCGCCTCGCGCACCACGGCGAAAGCTTCCGGCAGGATGGCATCGAGTGCCTCACCGTTCGAGACCCGCTGCCTGAATTCAGCCGTCTTGTCGCGTAATGCCTCATCCGTGAGCGCTGCGATCCCGGCTTCCAGCGCATTGATGCGTGCCACAGTCTGGCGATATTGCTTGAGCAGGCGATCGTTGCGGCTGCCAAAGACGGATTTCAGTAATTTGGAGATCATGCTGTTGTTTTCTGTAACGTTTGTTGCGAACAAATAAAAAGGGTGAGGCACCCACCTCACCCTGGCGTAAAGACGTCAGCTTCAACCGGCTGCGTTCTGCAAAAAACGTACCGGATTCTGCGCTATTCCCTTGTATCTCACCTCGAAGTGCAGGTGGTTGCCGGTGGAACGCCCGGTACTTCCGACTTTCGCGATCTCATGACCGCGCCGTACCACATCGCCCACCTTTACCAACAGCTTGGAGGCATGCGCATAACGGGTGATGATCTGGTTACCGTGATCAATCTCGACCATCTTACCATACTGGGGATGCGTGTCCGCGTAGACCACCACCCCTCCGGCCGAAGCATAGACCGGCGTGCCGGCAGGCACCATATAGTCGACTCCTTCGTGCATCGCGTTCTTGCCGGTAAAGGGGTCGATGCGCCAGCCGAAATTGGAGGAATACCAGCTCACCGTGATCGGCGCCACCGAGGGCAGCATCTTCTTGTCCAGCTTGTCCTGCTGCAACAGGGTCTCCAGCGCAATCAACTTGTCACTGCGGTCGCTGAGCAGGCTGTCCAGCTCCCCCATCTGCTGCAACATGGACTCCAGCGAGATATCCTGCTGCTGCGGCACGCCAAGATAGGGGCCGCCCTGTGCCGGTGCCTGCCCGAAGGAGAACTCCTGCGGCTTCATGCCGCTCAGTTTCGCCAAGCGTGCGCCGAGACCGTCCAGGCGCTGCAACTGCGCCTGCATCTGCCCCAGCCGCACGGCCATGGCGTCCAGACTCTGCCGCAGGAAGAGTTCCTGCTTGCGCTGCTCCTCGGCTTGTGCGCTGGCCAGCCAGGCGCGCAGTTCGTTGCCGACTACGCCCGACTGGAAACGCACCAGCGCATATTGCGCCATCAGCACCGCCGCCACGAACAGCCCGGACAGCAACAGCCCCGCCAGGAAGAGGTGCGTCCGCGTCAAGGTCAGGCTGCGCGCTTTTGCAAAGCGGCTCGAAACTAGAATAATATTCATCTGACTGCTCCCTACATGATTATCCGACGACCGTGCCCAACCGCCTGAACGCACTTCTGGGCTCCACCCCGGAACTGAAGCAGCTCGCACAGACCGCGCGCCAGATCGAAGATCTGCAGCGGCAATACCGGACCATCGTACCGGCTTCACTGCTGCCAGGCAGCCATGTCATGCGCTATGACAACGGCCGTCTGATACTGGCTGCCGACAACGGTGCCGTCGCCAGCAAATTGCGACAGCTCGCCCCTCAGCTGATTTCCTCATTTCGAACAAGGGGATGCGAGGTTACTGGAATTCAAATACAGGTGCAAGTCACCCCCGCCCCGCCCCGCACTCCCGTCGCTCCGCGCGAACTCGGACCGCAAGGACAGAGGGCACTGAACGATCTGGCGCTCAGCCTGCCTGAAGGTGAGCTGCGGGCCGCCGTCGAACGCCTGAGCCACCGTCGACGCTAGGCAAACACCCGCCAGGCGACAAGACCATATCGTTCCAGGGCATACAACGCACCGAACACCAGCAACAGAAAAACCAGGAAGCGCCCGACCCGGGCGGCAAACTGCAGATAGCGCATATCACGCGTCAGCAGGTAGCCTGCACCCGACACCCCCAGCAGCAACAAGGTCAGGAACAGGATGAGCCTGATCAGCATACGACTCAGGCGGGCTGCAATTGCAGGCGCAGGAAGTCCGGCGCCTCCTCAGCCCGGGAGAAGGTAGTGAATTCCCAGGCGGTCTCGTCGGCCAGCAGCGCGCGGCACAACGCATTGTTCAGCGCATGACCGGACTTGTAGCCGGAAAACGCCCCGATCAGGGGGTGACCGAGCAAATACAGGTCGCCGATGGCGTCCAGCACCTTGTGTTTGACGAATTCGTCCTCGAAACGCAGCCCGTCCGGATTGATCACACGGTACTCGTCCATCACGATGGCGTTGTCGAGGTTGCCACCGAGCGCCAACCCCTGCGCGCGCATGTTCTCCACGTCCTGCATGAAGCCGAAAGTTCGCGCGCGGCTGACTTCCTTTATATAGGAGTGCTCGCCGAGGTCGACCACCACGTTCTGCCGGGTGTTGGCGAACACCGGGTGGCTAAAGTTGATGGTGAAGCTCAGCTTGTAACCGTTGTACGGCTCGAAGCGCACCCACTTGTCTCCATCCTTCACCTCCACCGGCTTCTTGATGCGGATGAACTTCTTGGGTGCCTCCTGTTCGGCGATGCCCGCCGATTGCAACAGGAAGATGAAAGTACCGGCGCTGCCATCCATGATAGGCAGCTCGGAACTGGTCAGGTCGACGATGGCATTATCAATCCCCAGGCCGGCGAAAGCCGACATCAGATGCTCGATGGTCGCCACCCGCGCCCCGCGATGTTCCAGACAGGTCGACAGGCGCGTGTCGTTCACCGCATGCGCCTCGGCACGGACTTCCACCGGCGGCACCATATCCACCCGGCGGAACACGATGCCGCTGTCGACAGCGGCCGGACGCAAGGTCAGATAGACCTTTTGCCCGGAGTGCAGACCCACTCCGGTCGCCTCGACCACCGACTTCAATGTACGCTGCTTGACCATGCCCGCTCACCTGACTGATATGCTGCAGAGTTTAGCACAGGCCGACTATCCGCCCCGGCACACGGGCACCGATACTCCATCCTGCCCCGTTCGCAGCAGACCGCTTCAGTCGGCCTGTTTGCGCAGGAACGACGGGATATCCAGCATCTCCACCCCGGACTGTTTCATCGCCTCCACCGCCTCGCGGTGGCGTCCGGAGCGTATCACCGCCGGCATATCCAGGTCATCGTAGTTGATCATCGGCGCATCGTGCGTGCCGGTGCGCACACCTACCTGCGGCACCAGCACCGGCTTCGCCTGCGGCTTGCGCACCGCACCCAGCCCGGTCGCCACGATGGTCACGCGCAACGCATCCCCCATGTTCTCGTCGAACACGGAACCGACGATCACGGTCGCCTCGGAAGCCGCGAACTGGAAGCAGTTCATCACCTCGTGGAACTCTTCCAGGGTGATGTTGCTGCTCGAAGTGACATTCACCAGCACCCCGCGCGCACCGGTCAGATCCACATCCTCCAGCAACGGGCTGGCGATTGCCTGCTCCGCTGCCACGCGCGCACGGTTCTCGCCAGTGGCAGTGGCCGAACCCATCATCGCCATGCCGTTCTCGGACATCACGGTGCACACGTCGGCGAAGTCCACATTGATCATGCCCGGCACATTGATGACTTCGGCGATGCCGGCGACCGCACCGTGCAGCACGCCATTGGAAGCCTTGTACGCGTCCAGCATGGTGGTCTTCCCGCCCAGCACTTCCATCAGCTTGGCATTCGGCACGACGATCAGCGAATCCACATAGGCACTCAACTCCTCGATACCCTGCTGGGCCAGCGCCATGCGCTTGCCCTCGAACAGGAAAGGCTTGGTCACCACCGCCACGGTGAGCAAGCCAAGTTCCTTCGCCCCCTGTGCCACGATCGGCGCCGCGCCGGTGCCGGTGCCGCCGCCCATGCCG
>JBBIGX010000017.1:0-12063 GCA_037447315.1 Gallionellaceae bacterium
GATTATTGCCGGGGAGCGCCGTTGGCGCGCCGCCCAACTGGCGGGACTGAAACAGGTGCCGGTGCTGGTGCGCGTGGTGCCGGACAATGCGGCCCTGGCCATGGCGCTGATTGAGAACATCCAGCGCGAGAACCTGAACCCGTTGGAAGAGGCGGTGGGTATCCAGCGTCTGATCGATGAATTCCAGATGACGCATCAGGAAGCCGCAGAAGCGGTCGGCCGTTCCAGGAGTGCGGTCAGCAATCTGTTGCGCTTGCTCAAACTGCCGGTGGAAGTCCAAGGCATGCTGATGGAGAACAAGCTGGACATGGGTCATGCCCGGGCTTTGCTGTCGCTGGAACCGGCACAGCAGATATTGCTTGGCAACAAGATCGCGATGGAAGGGTTGTCCGTGCGCGAAGCCGAAGCCCTGGTGCAGAAACAGGCGTCTTCCCCGGCTTCGGCAACATCCAGGAAACACCAGGCCGTCGATCGTGATACCGCACGCCTGCAAGAGGAGGTGGGTGAAAAGATCGGGGCGCGTGTCGAGATTCGGCCCGGCAAAAAGGGGCGCGGCAAACTGATCATCGAATACGGCAGCAACGACCATCTCGAGGAATTGCTGGCGCGTCTGACCCATGCGGGTTAGCCCGGGCGGGATGGGAAAACCGCCCGAAGAACGTTTGACACCCCGAGTGAACGCCGCTATCATCCCGGCGCTTTTGATTGCCGAAGTCCAAGAAAAACGATTGGCATACCGCATCGTCGGGCTGCAAGCCCTGATTTTGCTGGTTGCCGCAGGCATCATGGCATATGGCCTGGAAGGCGCGCCGCAGTATGCGATAGCGGTGTTAAGTGGAGGAGGGGTTTCCATTCTCAACAGCTTATTGCTGGCTTGGAGGATGTCCCGGACGTCTAAGCTCCCTCACGATGCACATCATCAATTACGGCTGATGTATTTCTATGCTGTGGAACGCTTCCTGGCAGTGGGCGCATTGCTCGGGATCTGCATGGCAGTGCTTAAGTTTTATCCGCTCGCGGTGCTGGGCGGTTTCGTATTGGGGCAGGTCGTGCTGCTGGTGGCGCGCCTGTTGTTGAGGATTCGAACTGAAGGTAGCCTGAAAAATGTCCAGTGAAGTATTGGAAGCAACAGGAGCAGCACACGAGGCGGCACACACCTCGGGTGAATACATCAAACACCACCTGCAGAACCTGACCTGGGGCCAGTTGCCGGACGGGACTTGGGGCATCGCGCATAGCGCGGAAGAAGCCAAGGCCATGGGTTTCTGGGCGCTCAACATCGATACCTTCATCATGTCGCTGCTGCTTGGCGTGGTTTTCCTCTATCTGTTCCGCCGCGTTGCGAAGAGCATCGAGACTGGCGTCCCGGGCGGCCTGCAGAATTTCTGCGAATGGGCAATCGAATTCGTCGATACCAGCGTGCGCGGTTCCTTCTCCGCCAAGAACAACCTGGTAGCTCCCTTGGCGCTGACCATCTTCTTCTGGATCTTCCTGATGAACCTGATGGACCTGATTCCCATCGACTGGGTGCCGGGCCTGATGGGTCTGCTGGGTGTCCCGTTCTTCAAGGTCGTGCCGTCTACCGATCCCAACGCCACTTTCGGCATGGCGCTCGGCGTGTTCGCGCTGGTGCTGTATTACAGCGTCAAGATGAAGGGTCTTGGCGGATTCATGGGCGAACTCACCCTGCAGCCCTTCGGCAAGTGGGGCATGCCGGTCAACCTGTTGCTGGAAGGCGTGAACCTGATTGCCAAGCCGATCTCGCTGGCACTGCGTCTGTTCGGTAACATGTACGCCGGCGAAATGATCTTCATCCTGATCGCGCTGATGGGCGGTGCCTGGGCAGGTTTCTCGCTGGGTGGCGTCACGCTGTTCGGCTCGCAGATCCTGCTTTCTCTGGGCTGGGCGATCTTCCACATCCTGATCGTGACCCTGCAGGCGTTCATCTTCATGACGCTGACCGTGGTCTATCTGGACATGGCGCATCAGGAGCACCACTGATTTCGGTTTCATCAACTTCACTTTATCAACTTAGGAGATAAAAAATGGAAATGGCAAACGCACTGCTGTACATCGCTGGCGCACTGATGATGGGTCTGGGCGCTCTCGGCGCAGCCGTCGGCATCGGTATCCTGGGTGGTCGCTTCCTGGAAGGCGCCGCTCGCCAGCCGGAACTGATCCCGATGCTGCGCACCCAGTTCTTCGTGGTGATGGGTCTGGTCGACGCCGTTCCGATGATTGCTGTCGGTATCGCGATGTACGTTCTGTTCGCTGTGGTGGGCTGATCCGCGCAAGCGAAACGAATTAACTTAGAAAGGAAGCTTGCATGAACATCAATGCAACTCTTCTCGCCCAGCTGATCATGTTCGTGCTGTTCGTCTGGTTCTGCATGAAGTTCGTGTGGACCCCGATCGTGGCGGCGCTGGATGCGCGCAAGAAGCAGATCGCCGACGGACTGGCGGATGCCGAGCGCGCCAAGCACGATCTGGAACTGGCTTCGAAGCGCTCGGCCGAGATTCTGCGCGAGGCCAAGGAAAAGGCAGGTGAGATCGTCGCCAACGGCGAAAAGCGCGCCAGCGAGATCATCGAAGAAGCCAAGACCCAGGCCAAGGTGGAAGGCGACCGCATCATTGCCAGCGCCAAGGCCGAGATCGACCAGGAAGTGTTCCGCGCCAAGGAGCAGTTGCGCACGCAAGTGTCCGCAATCGCCCTGGCCGGTGCAGGCAAGATCCTGGGTCGCGAGATTGATGCCAAGGCGCATAACGATCTGCTCGACAAACTTGTTGCGGAAATCTGAACGCCATGTCTGAAGCCATCACCACTGCACGTCCTTATGCACAGGCAGCTTTCGAGGAAGCTCGAAAGCTGAACGCGCTTCAAGCCTGGTCGAATGCCCTGAACGTTCTGGCCGACGCTGTTGCCCATCCCGAGGTGCAAGCCCTCATCGGCAATCCCAAGGTTGCGAAGACACAATTGGCATCTTTGCTGGAAGCTTTCCTGGCCAAGGATGCCGATGCCAAGTTGCGCAACTTCGTGCGCATCCTGGCCGACAACCAGCGCGTTTCCGTGTTGCCCGAGATCGCCGCGAGTTTCGAAGTGCTGAAGGCCGAGGCGGAGAAATCCGTCAACGTGGTGGTTGAATCTCCTTTCGAACTGTCGACAGCCCAGCAGGACAAGATCGTTGCTTCGCTCAAGAAGCGCATGGGTCGCGAGATCAAGCTTGAATGCCGCATCAAAAAAGAATTGCTGGGTGGCGTGGTGATTCGTGCCGGAGACAAGGTCATCGACGGTTCCGTGTTGACGCGCCTTGGCGAAATGGCAACCGCCCTGGCCTGATAAAGAATTATCGAGAATAAGGAAATCCAGATGAAGCTCAATCCTTCTGAAATTAGCAATTTGATCCGCAGTCGCATCGATAACTTCGAGGCACTGACCCAGGCGCGCACCGAAGGTACGGTGGTCAGCGTGACCGACGGTATCATTCGCGTGCACGGCTTGTCCGATGTGATGCAGGGCGAAATGCTGGAACTCCCCGGCAACACCTTCGGTCTGGCGCTGAACCTCGAGCGCGACTCCGTCGGTGCCGTGGTTCTGGGCGAATACGAACATATCACCGAAGGCGATACCGTCAAGTGCACCGGCCGCATTCTGGAAGTCCCGGTCGGTCCCGAGCTGCGCGGCCGCGTGGTGAACGCGCTGGGCCAGCCCATCGACGGCAAGGGTCCGATCAACGCCAAGCTGACCGACAAGATCGAAAAGGTCGCACCGGGCGTGATTGCCCGTAAGTCCGTTGACCAGCCTGTGCAGACCGGCCTGAAGTCCATCGACTCCATGGTTCCCATCGGCCGCGGTCAGCGCGAGCTGATCATCGGCGACCGCCAGACCGGCAAGACCGCCGTCGCCGTCGACACCATCATCAACCAGAAGGGTCAGAACATGACCTGTATCTACGTTGCTGTGGGCCAGAAGGCTTCCACCATCGCCAACGTGGTGCGCAAACTGGAAGAGCATGGCGCAATGGAATACACCATCGTGGTCGCCGCTTCTGCCTCCGATTCCGCTGCGATGCAGTTCCTGGCACCGTATGCCGGCTGCACCATGGGCGAATATTTCCGCGACCGCGGTGAAGATGCACTGATCGTGTACGACGATCTGACCAAGCAAGCCTGGGCCTATCGTCAGATCTCCCTGCTGCTGCGTCGTCCGCCCGGTCGTGAAGCCTACCCCGGCGACGTGTTCTATCTGCACTCCCGCCTGCTGGAGCGCGCAGCGCGCGTGAACGCCGACTATGTCGAAGCCTTCACCAAGGGCGAAGTCAAGGGCAAGACCGGTTCGCTGACCGCATTGCCGGTGATCGAGACTCAAGCCGGTGACGTGTCCGCCTTCGTGCCGACCAACGTGATTTCTATTACCGACGGTCAGATCTTCCTGGAAACCGACCTGTTCAACGCCGGTATCCGTCCCGCGATCAACGCCGGTATCTCGGTGTCCCGCGTGGGGGGGGCCGCCCAGACCAAGGTCATCAAGAAGCTCGGCGGTGGTGTGCGTCTGGCGCTGGCGCAGTATCGTGAACTGGCTGCGTTCGCGCAGTTCGCTTCCGATCTGGACGAAGCCACCCGCAAGCAGCTGGAGCGCGGCAAGCTGGTGACCGAGCTGATGAAACAGCTGCAATACTCGCCGCTGTCCGTATCCAAGATGGCCGCCACGCTGTTCGCCGTGAACAAGGGCTATTTCGATGACGTGGCCGTCAACAAGGCGCTGGCGTTTGAAGCCGCGATGCATGCGCATCTGACCTCGAAGAACAAGGATCTGATGGACGCGATCGAGTCCAGCAAAGACCTGTCCGCCGACAACGAGAAACTTCTGGCTGCTGCAATCGAAGCATTCAAGGCAACTGCCGTTTACTGAGGCGAGGTGAGCTATGCCGGGCAGTAAAGAGATCCGCAGCAAGATCAAGAGCGTAGAGAATACGCGCAAGATCACGCGTGCGATGGAGATGGTGGCCGCAGCGAAAATGCGCAAGGCGCAGGAACGCATGCGTGCTGCTCGTCCCTATGCCGAGAAGATCCGCAACGTCGCCGCCCACTTGTCGCGCGCCAATCCGGAATACAAACATGCATTCCTGGCCAAGCGCGACAGTGTCAAGAATGTCGGCCTGATCGTCGTCACTTCGGACAAGGGCCTGTGCGGCGGTTTGAATACCAACCTGCTGCGTCTGGCCGTGACCGAGATGAAGAAGTGGGAAAGCGAAGGCAAGGGTCTGGTCGTGTGTCCCATCGGTAACAAGGGCCTCGGCTTCATGAACCGTATCGGTGCCAAGATCAAGTCCAACCTCACCGGTCTGGGCGACACGCCGCACGTCGAGAAATTGATCGGCGCTGTGAAGACCATGCTGGACGCCTATGTGGCCGGCGAGATCGATGCCATCTATCTGAGCTACAACCACTTCATCAACACGATGAGGCAGGAGCCGCGCATGGAGCAGTTGCTGCCCCTGAGCGGCGAGAAGATGGGCACGGCCGAGGGCAGTTGGGACTACATCTATGAGCCGGATGCGAAGAAGGTCATTGATGAACTCCTGCTGCGCTATATCGAGTCGCTGGTCTACCAGGCGGTGGTCGAGAACATGGCTTCCGAACAAAGCTCGCGCATGGTGGCGATGAAGGCCGCCTCCGACAACGCGAAGAACGTCATCGGCGAACTCAAGCTGGTTTACAACAAGGCACGCCAGGCAGCCATCACCAAGGAGATCTCCGAGATCGTGGGTGGTGCCGCTGCCATCGGTTGATGATCGTTGCGGCAGATATTGAAGAATTAATTTAGACGGGGAATCTTAAAATGAATCAAGGAAAGATCGTTCAGTGTATCGGTGCGGTGGTCGACATCGAATTTCCGCGCGACAAGATGCCGAAGGTGTATGAGGCCCTGCAGCTGGCCGACACGGGCTCGTCCACGGCCGAAGCCGGCTTGACCTTCGAGGTCGAGCAGCAACTGGGTGACGGCGTGGTGCGCACCATCGCGCTGGGCTCCACCGACGGCCTGCGCCGTGGGATGCCGGTCAACGCCACCGGTGGCCCCATCAAGGTGCCGGTGGGTGCCGGCACTCTCGGCCGCATCATGGACGTGCTGGGCCGTCCCATCGACGACGCTGGCGAGATCAAGACCGACGAGCGTCGCGAGATCCACCAGAAGGCGCCGAAGTTCGACGAGCTTTCGCCCTCCGTCGATCTGCTGGAAACCGGCATCAAGGTGATCGATCTGGTCTGTCCGTTCGCCAAGGGCGGCAAGGTCGGCCTGTTCGGCGGTGCCGGCGTGGGCAAGACCGTGAACATGATGGAGCTGATCAACAACATCGCCAAGCAGCACTCCGGTCTGTCCGTATTCGCCGGTGTGGGTGAGCGTACCCGCGAAGGTAACGACTTCTACCATGAGATGAAGGACTCCAACGTGCTGGACAAGGTTGCCATGGTGTTCGGCCAGATGAACGAGCCGCCCGGCAACCGTCTGCGCGTGGCGCTGACCGGCCTGACCATGGCTGAGCGTTTCCGTGACGAAGGCCGCGACATCCTGTTCTTCGTGGACAATATCTACCGTTACACCCTGGCCGGTACCGAAGTGTCCGCGCTGCTGGGCCGTATGCCTTCCGCCGTGGGTTACCAGCCCACACTGGCCGAAGAAATGGGCCGCCTGCAAGAGCGCATCACCTCGACCAAGGTGGGTTCCATCACCTCCATCCAGGCCGTGTATGTGCCCGCCGACGACTTGACCGACCCGTCTCCGGCTACTACCTTCCTGCACCTCGACTCCACCGTGGTGCTGAGCCGTGATATCGCCTCGCTGGGTATCTACCCGGCCGTGGACCCGCTGGATTCCACCAGCCGTCAGCTGGACCCGCTGGTCGTGGGCGAAGAGCACTACAGCGTGGCACGCCGCGTGCAGCAGACCCTGCAGCGTTACAAGGAACTGCGCGACATCATTGCCATTCTGGGTATGGATGAACTGTCCCCGGAAGACAAGCTGATCGTGGCTCGTGCGCGCAAGATCCAGCGCTTCCTGTCGCAACCCTTCCACGTCGCCGAAGTGTTCACTGGCTCACCCGGCAAGTACGTGAGCCTGAAGGACACCATCAAGGGCTTCAAGGGCATCGTCGAAGGCGAATACGACCACCTGCCCGAGCAGGCGTTCTACATGGTCGGCGGCATCGAAGAAGCGGTCGAGAAAGCCAAGACGCTGCAATAATCAATGGGAGCTAGCATGGCAATGACCGTACATGTGGACGTGGTGAGCGCGGAAGAGCAGATTTTCTCCGGCTTGGCCGAATTCGTCGTGGTACCGGGCGAAATGGGCGAGCTGGGCATCTATCCGCGCCACACCGCGCTGCTGACCCGTATCAAGCCGGGTTCGGTGCGCATCAAGCGTCCCGACCAGGAGCAGGAAGAACTGGTGTATGTCTCCGGCGGCATGCTGGAAGTACAGCCCAGTGTCGTCACCATCCTGGCCGACACCGCCATCCGCGGCGCCGATCTGGATGAAGCGCGTGCACTGGAAGCCAAGCAGAACGCGGAAGAGGCGATGAAGAACCGCTCTTCCGACATTGACTACGCAGCCGCCCAGGCCGAACTGGCCGAAGCCATCGCCCAGCTGCGCGCGATCCAGCAATTGCGCAAGCGGACACACTGAGCATCGTGTTCAGCACCAAGCAAAAAGGCAGCTTCGGCTGCTTTTTTGTTTTGCGGCAGATATACTTCGCCATCTTTTGAACGACTGGTCCATGATTCCACTCGATATCGTCATCCTCGCTGCCGGCAAAGGCTCGCGCATGGTTTCCGAGCAGCCCAAGGTGCTGCATGCACTGGCGGGCAAACCGCTGGTGCAGCATGTGCTCGATTGCGCCATCTCGTTGCAGCCGCAACAGGTGTGCGTGGTCTATGGCCATGGGGGCGATGCGGTGCCGCAGGCCATGTCGCAATACGGCGCGAAGTTCGTCATCCAGGAACCGCAGCTTGGGACCGGCCATGCCGTGCAGCAGGCCATGCCGCATCTCAATGACGACAGCCGCACGTTGATACTCTACGGCGATGTGCCATTGATCCAGCACAGCACCTTGCACCAGATGCAGCAGGCGGGCGATGGCCTGGTGCTGCTCACCGTCAATCTCGACAATCCCGCCGGCTATGGGCGCATCGTGCGCAATGCCGAAGGCGATGTGCAGCGCATTGTGGAGCAGAAGGATGCCTCCCCCGAGGAGTTGGCAATCACCGAAGTGAACACCGGCATCATGCTGGTGCCGACAGGCAAACTGCGTACCTGGCTGGGCAAACTGAAGAACAACAATGCGCAAGGTGAGTACTACCTCACCGACATCGTGGCCATGGCCGTGGCGGAGGGTGTGGCGGTGCATACCGTGCAGCCTGCGCAACGCTGGGAAGTGGAAGGCATCAATAACAAGACCCAGCTCGCCCAGCTGGAGCGCATCTGGCAACAGGTCGTTGCGGGCAAACTGATGGCGCAGGGCGTCACGCTGGCCGATCCGGCACGCATCGATGTGCGCGGCGAGCTGACCTGTGGTCGCGATGTCGAAATCGATGTCGGCTGCATTTTCGAGGGGAAGGTTGTGCTGGGCGACCGCGTGAAAGTCGGCGCTTACAGCATCATCCGCGAGGCCAGCATCGGCAGCGGTACCCGGATCGCACCTTATACTCACATCGACCAGAGCGAAGTCGGTACTGACTGCCATCTCGGTCCCTATGCGCGCTTGCGCCCCGGCACCCGGCTGGCGGGTGATGCGCATGTCGGCAACTTCGTCGAGATCAAGAACAGCGAGATCGGGCGGGGCAGCAAGGCCAACCACCTCAGCTACATCGGCGACAGCACTGTGGGCAGCCGGGTCAACATCGGCGCGGGCACCATCACCTGCAATTACGATGGCGCAAACAAGCACCGCACCGTCATCGAAGACGACGCCTTCATCGGCTCGGATACCCAGCTTGTCGCACCAGTGACGGTGGGCAAGGGCGCGACCATTGGCGCGGGTTCCACCATCACCAAAGACACGCCCGCCGGGGAGCTGACCTTGTCGCGCAGCAAACAATTGACCATTGCCGGATGGCAACGTCCCGTGAAAGGAAAGAAATAACATGTGCGGTATCGTCGGCGCAGTCGCCAAACGCAACGTCGTCCCCATCCTGGTGAACGGTCTGCAACGTCTGGAATACCGCGGCTACGACTCTGCCGGGCTGGTGGTGGTGCATGACGGCAAGCTGGACCGCGTGCGCAGTGCCGGTCGTGTCGCCGAACTGGGGCAGAAGAGCGCAGCGATGAGCGGAGAACTGGGTATTGCGCACACGCGCTGGGCAACGCACGGCGTCCCTTCCGAGCGTAACGCCCATCCGCACATCAGCCGTGACCTGATCGCCGTGGTGCACAACGGCATCATCGAGAACTATGAGGAATTGCGCGCCGAATTGAGCGCGCAGGGCTATGCGTTCACCTCGGATACCGACACCGAAGTCATCGCCCATCTGATCCACAGCCACTATGCACAGGGCAGCCTGCTGGTCGCCACGCAGATGGCATTGTCGCAACTGGTCGGCGCCTACGCCATCGGGGTCATTGCTGCCGACAATCCGCATCAGCTCATTGCCGCACGCAAGGGGAGCCCGCTGCTGCTGGGCGTGGGGGAAGGCGAGCATTTCATCGGTTCCGACATGTCGGCACTGCTGCAAGTCACGCGCAAGGTGGTGTATCTGGAAGAGGGAGATGTGGTCGAGATGAATCTGACCCATTACCGCATCTTCGACGCCAGCGGCCATCTTGTGCAACGCCCGGTGCAGGTGAGCGAGCTGGACAATGACAGCGTCGAGCTGGGTGAATACCGGCACTATATGCAGAAGGAGATTCACGAACAGCCACAGGCGCTGGCCAACACGCTGGAATCGGTATGCAACAGCCAGTCGCTGGTGCCGGGCATCTTCGGTGCCGAGGCGAATACCATCTTCCCGCAGGTCGAGCGCATCCTCATCCTCGCCTGTGGCACCAGCAACCATGCCGGGCAGGTGGCGCGTTACTGGCTGGAGGAGATCGCCGGCATCCCCTGCGGAGTCGAGATTGCCAGCGAATATCGCTATCGCAGCAGCGTCGCCGATCCGAAGACGCTGGTGGTCACCATCTCGCAATCCGGCGAGACGGCGGACACCTTGGCTGCGCTGAACCATGCCAAGAATACCGGCCACCCGTACACGCTCGCCATCTGCAATGTGCCCGAAAGTGCCATCATCCGGCAGAGCAGATTGCGCCTGCTGACGCGCGCCGGCCCGGAGATCGGTGTTGCTTCGACCAAGGCGTTCACCACCCAGCTGGCGGCATTGTTCCTGCTGACCCTGGTGCTGGCCAAGCTGCGCGGAAGACTGGATGCCGACCGCGAGCAGCAATTCCTGCATGAGCTGCGCCACCTGCCGGTCGCCGTGCAGAAGGTGCTGGCGCTGGAGCCGCAGATCGAAGAGATGTCGAAACATTTCGTCGACAAGCATCACGCCTTGTTCCTCGGGCGCGGCATGCATTACCCGATCGCGGCGGAAGGCGCGTTGAAACTGAAGGAGATCTCCTACATCCACGCCGAAGCCTATCCGGCCGGGGAGCTGAAGCATGGTCCGCTGGCCCTGGTGGATCAGGACATGCCGGTGGTCTCGGTCGCGCCCAACGATGCTCTGCTGGAGAAACTCAAATCCAACCTGCAGGAAGTCCGTGCACGCGGCGGCGAACTGTATGTGTTCGCCGACGCCCAGACCCACATCCGTGAGAGCGAGGGCGTACATATCCTGCAAATGCCGGAACACGCAGGGTTTCTCAGCCCTATTCTGCATACCGTTCCTTTGCAACTGTTGGCATATTACGTCGCATTGCAAAAGGGAACGGATGTGGACAAACCGCGCAATCTGGCAAAGTCCGTAACGGTTGAGTAACGGACTTCGCGCGCGGTTTGCAGCGAAGGCTGACGCTCGCGTAGCGAGCGCCGGCCATAGCCGCAAGCCTCATACACCCCGCGATCCAGGAGACACCCTGACATGGCGGTCATCGCCGTATTCAATCAAAAAGGTGGTGTAGGCAAAACCACGACCTGCCTGAACCTGACGGCGGCGCTGGCGCTCGCCCACCGCGAGCCGGTCGCGATCGACATGGATCCGCAGGGACACCTGAGCCTGGCTTCCGGCCTGCGCCATGGCACGGTGCAACGCGACAGCATCGTGTCTTTCTTCCGTGACGGTACGCCGTTGACCAAGCTGCTGTACAAGACGCCGGCGGGCTGGCAACTCATCCCGGCCACCCTGGAGCTGTCCAAGATCGATGCGCTGTACGGCAGCGATCCGCAGGCAGCAAAAAAACTCAGCCAGGGTTTGAAGGAAGATCTGGCACTGACCGGGGCGCCCATCTTCATCGACTGCTGTCCCATGCTCGGCGTGCTGACGCTGAACGCGCTGCTCGCTTCGGACAGGGTGCTGATCCCGGTCTCGCCCGACTATCTGTCGCAGCATGGCGTGCACCGTCTGGACAGCGCATTGAACGTGCTGGAGAAGAAACTGCAGCGCAAGTTCGAGCGGCGCATCGTCGTTACGCGCTTCGATTCGCGGCGCAAACTCTCCTACGACATCTACGACAAGCTCAAGCAGCGTTACGGCGATCTGGTATGCAAGACGCGCATCGGCGAGACGGTGGCGCTGGCCACCAGCCCCATGCACGGACTGGATGTGTTCGCTTATGCCCCCAACAGCCCGGGCGCGGCGGACTACAAGGCGCTGGCCAAGGAACTGGCGGAGACCGGTTTCATTTAGCAGGCCGTTGAAAAACTATTGCGGTGGGCGCGGCGTTGCACGGTGCTCGCTCCCTCGCCTATCTATTTGTTAGGCATACAGGGTCGCTATTGCCAGCAGCAACCCCAGACTCAGCAGCAGCGCGATCAGCGCCAGCCACAGGTTGCGGCTGCGCTGCTGAATGACCAGTTCCCGCGACAAAGGTGCGGCATCGGTGAGCGGATCATCCCGCAGCCGCTGGTGGATCAGGCGTGGC
>JBBIGX010000018.1:0-11872 GCA_037447315.1 Gallionellaceae bacterium
GCACCCGAATCGGATCGAGATTGAACACGTAATCCTTTGTATTTCGTGTAAACCACATTACGGTTTCATAACGCCCCGACAGCCTTCTTGAGCAATGAAGTCCATGCTCGAAATGCCAAATGATGCGATTCCGCATCACAAATCCAAGCTCATGAAAAACTGGGTAAAGCAACGTATCAAGAGGAATGATCGCCCCATTATCTACGTAATTGCCGACCTGCCAGCAAATGCTGCCTTGCTCTGTAAGGACGCGAGCACATTGCTCAATTACCTCTTTTTGTTGCTCGTAATAGGTTTGCAGATGCAGCTTCTTCTCATATGCTTTCCCAATATTATAGGGAGGCGAAGTCACCACCAACTGGACGGATTTGTCCGGCACTTTGGCCAGCAAATCCAGGCAATTGCCGTGATATATCACCGCATCGGCTTTCGCATCATAGCGATCCAACATTCCGGCCAAATCGAATTTCGTTTCCGCCTTCACTTTGTACCCGCTAGTATGCTCATCACCGCCATGCGCACCGCGATGCCGAAGGTCACCTGCGGCAGGATCACCGCCTGTGCGCCGTCGGCTACGCTGGAGTCGATTTCCACACCGCGGTTCATCGGGCCCGGGTGCATCACGATGGCATCATCCTTGGCCAGTGCCAGGCGTTCCTGGGTCAGGCCGTAGTACTTGAAATATTCCTGTGCCGAAGGCAGCAACGCCCCCTGCATGCGCTCGTTCTGCAGGCGCAGCATCATCACCACGTCCACACCCTTCAGTCCTTCCTGCATGTTGTGGAAGACGCGCACACCCAGCTTGTCAACATGGGTGGGCAGCAGGGTCTTGGGCGCGACTACGCGCACTTCCGGCACGCCGAGCGTGGTCAGCGCATGGATCTGCGAGCGCGCCACGCGCGAATGCAGCACATCTCCCACGATGGCCACCGTCAGGTTGTGGAACTCCTTCTTGTAATGGCGGATGGTGAACATGTCCAGCAGCGCCTGCGTGGGATGCGCATGGCGGCCGTCGCCGGCGTTGATCACGTGGATGTCGGGCGCCACATGGCTTGCAATGAGATGCGCCGCACCGCTGGTGGAATGGCGCACCACGAACATGTCGGCATGCATCGCGCACAGGTTGTGCACGGTGTCGAGCAGGGTCTCGCCCTTGCTGGTGGAGGAGGAACCGATGTTGAGGTTGACCACGTCGGCGGACAGGCGCTTGGCCGCGATCTCGAACGTGGTGCGGGTGCGCGTGCTGTTCTCGAAGAAGATGTTGAACACCGACTTGCCGTGCAGCAAGGGTACCTTGCGTACTTCGCTGGCACCGTTCGGGTTCACGAACTCGCCGGCGCGGTCGAGGATGTCGCGCAGGATGCGCGCGGGCAGCCCCTCGGTGGACAGCAGGTGCTGCAGCTCACCGTTCTTGTTCAGTTGAGGATTGTTCATGCTGGGATCCCTGCGCTGGGTTCGTCGAAATACGCTTGCAGTATCTGTTGCGCGGCATACTGGTCGATCAGGGACTTTTGCTTCCGGCCGTGTATCCCTTCTCCGTCCAGCACCGAACTCGCGGCGACGGAAGTATACCGCTCATCCACCAGCAAAGTGGGCAAATCGAAGCGTCCCTTGAGGCGGTTGGCGAAGCGGCGGCAGAGCGAGGTCAGTTCATGCGGGCTGCCGTCGTCGTTGCAGGGCAGACCGACCACCAGGGCGGCGGGTTGCCATTCCTGGATCAGGGCGGCGATGGTCTTGAAACGGAATTCGTTGCGCTCGTCATCGATGGTGGTCAGCGGGCGCGCCATGGCGGAGACGGTGTTGCCCACGGCGACGCCAATGCGCCGGGTGCCGAAATCGAAAGCGAGCAGGGTGCCAGAAACGGAGGGGGTGGACATGCCCTCAGGCATGTCCGGCTTCCTCGGAGAGGGTCGCGTAATCTACCCCCAGCAGCTTCATCGCGGCGGGCAGGCGCTCTTCAGCCGGCAGGTCGAACAGGATGTGTTCCGTGGCCGGCACGGACAGCCAGGCATTGTCCGCCAGCTCCTGCTCCAGTTGCCCTGCCGACCAGCCGGCATAACCCAGGGTGACCAGCAGATGACTGGGGCCTTTACCTTCACCTACTGCTTGCAGGATGTCCTTGGAGGTGGTGAGTTGGACACGGTCGTTTACGCGCAGGGTGGATTGCCATGTACCGCCTGCATCGTGCAGCACGAAACCGCGGTCGGTCTGCACCGGCCCGCCGAAGTGCACCGGCATATCCCCCAGTTCAGATTGCTCCAGCGGCATGTTGATCTGTGCAAACAGCTCGCTCAAGGTCAGGCTGATCGGCCGGTTGACGACGATGCCCATCGCGCCTTCCTGATTGTGTTCGCACACATAGGTGAGCGATTTGGCGAAGAAGGGATCGGCCATTGTCGGCATGGCGATCAGGAAGTGGTGGGTGAGGTCGATCTGGGACATGGCCGGCATTGTAGCTTTCCGCTCTTGCCTTCACAATTCACCGCATGACCGAGCCTTCATCCCTGCCCGCACTGTGCTGGTTCCGCCGCGACCTGCGGTTGCACGACCATGCCGCCCTGTACCATGCGCTGAAACGCCATGCCCGGGTGCACTGCGTGTTCGTGTTCGACACCGACATCCTCGATCGCCTGACTGACAAGCACGATCGGCGCGTAACCTTCATCTGGGAATCGGTGCGGGCCCTGCATGCCGAACTGGCCGAACTGGGGGCCACCCTGCATGTGCTGCATGGCCGTGCGGTGGAACAGATACCTGCACTTGCGCAAAGGTTGGCGGTGGCGGCGGTGTACTGCAACCGTGATTACGAACCGGCGGCGCGCGAACGCGATGCCCAGGTGGCGGCGCAACTCGCGGTGCAAGGCCGCAGCCTGCACAGCTTCAAGGACCAGGTCATCTTCGAACAGGACGAGATCTTGACCGGCGGCCGCACGCCGTTCGCCGTGTTCACGCCCTACAAGAACGCCTGGCTCAAGGCGCTGGACGAGTTCCAGCTCAAGGCTTATCCGGTGGAGCGTTACCTCGCACACTTGGCCCGCGAGCCGGCGGCGCCGATGCCCGCGATCGGGACGCTGGGTTTCCAAGCGGCCGAACTGATGATCCCGTCAGGGAGTGCGGGGGCCGCGCGCCTGTTTGCGGACTTCCAGACGCGCATGAGGGACTACCACACGGCGCGCGACTATCCTGCCGTCAAAGGCGTCTCCTATCTTTCCGCGCACCTGCGTTTTGGCACGGTCTCCATCCGCGCGCTGGTCGCCACGGCGTGGCACACCGGCGGCAAAGGCGCGCAAACCTGGCTGTCAGAGCTGATCTGGCGCGACTTCTACCACATGGTGCTCTATCACCATCCGCATGTCGTGGGACATGCCTACAAGCCGCAGTTCGATGCGCTGCAATGGTCGGACGATGCGCAAGGGTTCGCGGCCTGGTGTGCCGGTCGCACCGGCTATCCGCTGGTGGATGCGGCCATGCGTCAGCTGGAGCAGAGCGGCTACATGCACAACCGCCTGCGCATGGTGACGGCCTCGTTCCTGACCAAGGACCTGCGTATCGATTGGCGCAAGGGCGAGGCCTGGTTCGCGGAAAAACTGCTGGACTATGATCTGGCGGCCAACAACGGTGGCTGGCAATGGGCGGCGTCCACCGGCTGCGACGGGCAACCGTGGTTCCGCATCTTCAATCCGGTGACGCAGTCAGAGCGTTTCGATCCGCAGGGGCGCTTCATCCGGCGTTACGTGCCGGAACTGGCGCAGTGTCCGGACCGTTATCTGCATGCCCCGTGGCGGATCCCGGTGGCGGCGCAACAGGCCAGCGGCTTCGTGCCCGGCCGCGATTATCCGCTGCCCATCGTGGACCATGCCGTGGCGCGCGAGCGCACCCTGGCGATGTTCAAGCAGTGCGCGCGCTGATGAAGCGCGCGATGTGGCCGAGCAGTTCGTCTTCCTGGTAAGGCTTGCCCAGATATTCGTTCACGCCCAGTTCCAGCGCGTAGTTGCGGTGCTTGTCCGCCGTGCGCGAGGTGATCATGATGATCGGCAGCGCCTGGGTCTTGCTGTCCTGGCGCAGGCGCTTGGCCAGCTCGAAGCCATCCATGCGCGGCATCTCGATGTCCAGCAGCATCACGTCCGGCTCGATCTCCATCAATTGCTCCAGCGCATCCACGCCGTCCTTGGCGGTGACCACCTGATAGCCGGAACGCTCCAGCAGGCGCGTGGTGATCTTGCGCACGGTGAGCGAGTCGTCGACCACCATGACCAGCGGCTGGGTCTGCACTGCCTCGGCGACCGTGGCGGCCTTGGCGATCTTGCGCGTCACGGCGATGCGCTGGGTGAAAGCCACCGGGTTGATGATAAGGATCACCGCACCATCGCCGGACACGGTGGCCCCAGCGATGCCCGGCAGGCGCGCCAGCTGCGGGCCGATGTTCTTCACCACCACTTCTTGGTTGCCGAGCAGGCCGTCGACATGCAGGGCGATGCGCTGTTCGCCGCTACGCAGCAGCAGTACGGGGTTGTGTGGCTGGCTGATGACCTCCGCCTGGTCGTCGCCCAGCACGCGCGGCAGGTAGAACAGCGGATAGCGCTTGCCCTGCCAGTCGACATATTGCTGGTTGTAGACGGCGGTCAGCTCACCCGGCTTGAGCTGCTGCACGTGCTCCACCATGGTGGCGGGCAGGGCGTACACCGCCTGCGCAGCGCGCACCATCAGCGTGCGCGTGACCGCCAAGGTCAGCGGCAGGTGGATGGTGAAGCGCACACCCTGCCCGGGCGTGGAGGCGACATCGACGCGGCCGCCCAGTGCCGAGACCTCGCTGCGCACCACGTCCAGGCCCACGCCGCGCCCGGCGATCTCGGTCACCTCTCCGGCAGTGGACAGCCCGGCGGTGAAGATCAGCTGCATCAGTTGCTCATCGCTGACTTGCTCATCGGCGGTGATGAGCCCGTTGTCCAGCGCCTTCTGGCGGATGCGCGCGAGATTCAGCCCGGCGCCGTCGTCGGCCAGCTCGAACACCACTTCGTTGCTTTCCTGGCGCAGTGAGAAACGGATCTCGCCGATGGCCGGCTTGCCCGCTGCGGCGCGTTGTTCGGGCGTCTCCAGTCCGTGCGCGATGGCGTTGCGCAGCAGGTGCTCGAACGGTGCGGTCATCTTCTCCAGCACGCTGCGGTCCAGTTCGATCTCGGTGCCGGACAGTTCCAGGTTGGCGCGCTTGTTCAGTTCCTTGCCGGTCTGGCGCACGATGCGGTACAGGCGCTCGCTGATGCTGGCGAACGGCACCATGCGGATGCTCATCAGCCCTTGTTGCAGATCGCGGTTCAGGTGCGACTGCGCGGTCAGCGCGGCGACGGTCTCGTCCAGGTTCTTGAGCAAGGATTGCTGCACGGTCTGCACGTCGTGCACGCTCTCGTTCATGAAGCGGGTCAATTCCTGGAAACGGGTGAAACGGTCGAACTCCAGCGGGTCGAACTTCTGTTCCAGCTCGCCGCTGACGGCAGTGCGCGCCTGCATCTGGCTCTCGGCCTGGATCTCGATCTCGCGCAGCTGCTTGCGCAGGCGGTTCACACTGTCGGTCAGTTCCAGCACGCTGTTCCTGAATTCGCGCAGCTCGGCCTCGGCGCGCGAACGCGCCACGCTGACTTCGCCAGCCTCGTTGACCAGACGATCCACCACGTCGGAACGCACACGCAGCAGGGCTGCCTGTATCGCGCGCTCGGCACCAACCTCCAGCGCTGCCTGTGATGCCGCAGGGGCGGCGGGAACCGGGGCGGTCGCTTCTGCCGGGGAGGTCTGCGCGGCTTCCGCTGCGGCGGGAGCGGACAGCTGTTCGATGGCATGCGCGATGCGGTCGAGATAGTTGTCCATCTCGTTCCACAAGGCGTCGTCCAGCGCATTCTGCGCGACGGCTTTGCCGACGCGGTCTTCCACGCGGTGGGTCAGTTCGCCCAGGCGCATGGCGCCGGCCATGCGGGCGCTGCCCTTTAGCGTGTGCAGGCTGCGCTGCAGATTGCGTCCGAGCTGGGCGTCGCCGGGATTCTCGCGCCAAGCGCGCAGGGTGCTACCGATCTGCGGGTACAGCTCGTGCGCCTCTTCCAGGAAGATGGGCAACAGCTGTTCGTCGACTTCATCATGCACGGTACGTTCGTGCTGCGTCGTCTGCGGCGCCTCGGCCACCGGCTTGGGTGTTTCGGCAGGTTCGGCCAGCGCTGCGGGCGGCGCCGACTCGACGGCCACGGCGACTGGTCCAACGGTCTCTTCGACCATTCCGGGTGCCGCCGCTTCAGGTTCCTGCGGCACTTCGCTGGCAGTCTGCGTTTTGTCCGCCTGCAGGCGGTCGATCAGTTCGGCTTGCGGGGCAGGAGCCTGGCGTGCCCGCACGCCGCGGCACAGTTCGTCCAGCCGGGTGATGACATCGTCCAGCAGCACCAGTTGCGGGGTGCCGATCGCGCCGGGTTTGTCGATGCGCGGTTCCAGCCACATCTCCAGCGCATAGGCGAGTTCCGCGATGGGCAGGAAACCCATGGTGCGGTTGACGCCGGCGAGGGTATGCGCGGCACGCATGAAATCGTAGGAGACCACCGGGCTGGTAGCAGCCTGCATCGCTTCGAAACAGGCGCGCAGGGCGCGCGCATGCTCCAGTGCTTCCTCCGAGGCGATGTTGAACAGGACCGGCGACAGGCTGACCTCGCCGATCACCACCGGGCCTTCCTCTTCCGGCTCGGGCTGCGGCGGTGTGGCCGGAGGCGCGGGTACCGGGGCTCGTTCCGGCTTCGGTGCGGCGGCTTGCGGTACGGGTTTGCCGTGCTCGATGCAGTCAGCCAGCGTGAGCAGGTGTGCGGTGTCGATCTGTGCCGTGGTGCTGCCGCTCTTCAACATGTCTACCCAGTGCTGGAACAGCACTTCGGCGTCGCCGACCAGCTCCAGCAGGTCGGGTGTGGCCGGCTGGTTGGAGGCGATCCATTTGTTCATGGCGCGCTCGACTGCCCAGGCAACCTCGCCCAGTTCGGTCAGGCCAACCATGCGGCCACTGCCTTTGAGTGTGTGGAAACAGCGGCGCATGGTGATCCACGGCTCGCGGCTGTCCATGTGCAGGTAAGCGATCTCCAGGTTGGCGCGCAGGGTCTCCATCACTTCCTGCGCCTCTTCCAGGAAGACTTCCAGCAGTTCGGCATCCTCGTCGCCGGAACGGATGCTGACGACGGAGGCAGCTGCCTCTTCTTCCGGTGCCTCGGCAACGGCCTGCCCATGTCCGCTCGCGGCCTCGCCCAGTTCGCGCAGGACGTTGTTCAACGCCATCGGATCGGGCTTCTGGCCCAGCGTGAGGGCGTGCACGTAATCGTCCATGGCACTGATGGCGGTGGCCACGGCGCGCATCTCGGCGGCGGAGGGCGTGTCGCCCTGGTGATAGCGTTCGGTGATCTGGCGCAGGGTGATCAGCAATTGCTCGGCGATGTCCAGCGACAGGATGTGCAAGCCACCCTGCACCTGTGACAGCAGGCGGTTGACCTGCAGCAGTTCGGCACGTTTGGCGGCATTGCCGAAGAAGGCGTTCAGCGTCTGTTCGATATGCTGCAGGTTGTTCTGCATTTCCACGGCCAGCGGCGCCATGACCTCGCGCTGTTCCATCTCGCAATAGAGCGAGACCAGGTTGGCCAGTTTGTCGCGGTCTTCGGGGTGGTGCAGCAGCGCCTCGTGCAGGCGCGCGGCCAACAGGCGCGCCTGCTCGTGAAAGCCGCTGCCCAGATGCTGGTAATGCTCGATCCCGCTGTCCAGCAGCAGTAAGGCCATCGCCATGTCCATGGAGATGGCCTGCGCATGTTCCGGCGTCTCCACATGCTGCGCCGTGGCATGGATCTGCTTGCACAGGAACTGCAAGGTGTTGCGATCCAGCTGTTCGGCCAGGGCGTACAGCTGCGCGGTCTGCTCGGCGAAGCGCGTGCAGGCGGCGCGCTCGTTGAGTGTGCATTGCTCCCAGGTCTCGTTGGTCACGGCAAGCTGCGCGCGCATGTTGTCTAGCAGCGCGGCGGTCTCGCCCGGCGGCAAGGGTGGAGCTTCCGGCAGGTAGGTGTCCAGGTCGAACACCTGTTTGATCTGCTCGACCGTCTCGTTGACGGTGTGGCTGCGCGCGATCAGATACAGCATCTCGCTCAGGGCGCCGACCTCGTCGAATTCGCTGCGATCGAGCAGGGCGCGCATGCGTTGGTCGATGCGGCTGAAGGATTTCTTGACGTTGAGTTCGGGCGGGACGCCATCCAGCAGCACGCAGCTCAGCAAGCCCTGTGCTACCCACCAGAATGCGCGTTGCGCACCCGGCACGCAGTCCGATACCGCGCGCACCGCGCCGGACATGGCACGCAGTGCTTCGGTCGCATCGTCCTGGCGCAGCCATTTCAGCAGGCCCTGCTGAAAGTGCATGCGCGCCTGCTTGATGCGGGCTTCGGCCTGGTCTTGTTGCGGCGCGTTCAGCAGCTCCGGCGGCAGCTCGACATTCAGTTCGGGAAAGAACAGGTCGACCTCGAAAGCCATCTCGACCCCGCGCACCTGGTGCAGCTCCTGGTATTCCGGGAACAGACGCAGGGCGGCATTGGCCGCGCCGGCGGCCAGCGCATCGAGGTAATGGGTGATGCCGAACAGCGCGTGGCGCAGTGCGTCCTGATGCATCACCGTGGCGCTGCCCGGCTGTGCAGCCAGTTCGCGCAGCAGCGTCTCCAGCTCGCCGCAGAACACTTCCAGTCCCTGCAGGTGCAGCATCTGCAGCACACCGCGCAGGCGGTGCAGTTCGGCCAGCGCCTCATCCAGCGGGTGCTTGCCGCCGCTTGAGAAGAACTGCTCCTGCTCGCGCAGGATGGCGGCCAGCGAGCTGTCCAGCTCGGGTTTGACCGAGGAAAGCAGCAGCGGATTGAAAGCGGAGGTCACGTGGCGTCTCGGTCCTTGGTCAGAGTTTGAAGCCGGAGACGGAACCGCTCAGTTCCTTGGCCAGGCTTTCCAGCTGGTTGACCGAGGCGCTGGTGAGCTGCGTGCCCTTCGAGGTCTGCTCGGTGATCTTCAGGATGTCCGCCATCACCGCCGCTACTTCCTGTGCCATGTCGGTCTGCACCTGGGTGGAGACCGAGATGCTGTTCACGAAGTCGGTCAGTTCGCGCGTGGCCTGTTCGATCTGCTGCAGTGCGCGGCCGGCGTCGTCGGCAAGCTGCGCACCCTCGACCACGCCCTGCGTGCTCTTTTCCATGGCGGCCACGGCATCCTGCGTGTCGCCCTGAATCGTCTTTACCAGCAGGCTGATCTGCTTGGTCGCCTCGGCGGAGCGTTCCGCGAGGCGCTGCACTTCCTCGGCCACCACCGCGAAGCCGCGACCCGCCTCGCCGGCCGATGCGGCCTGGATGGCGGCGTTCAGCGCCAGCACGTTGGTCTGCTCGGTGATGTCCGAGATCAGGTCCACGATCTCGCCGATCTCCTGCGAGCTCTCGCCCAGACGTTTGATGCGCTTGGAGGTCTCCTGGATCTGTTCACGGATGCCGTCCATACCAGCCACCGATTTCTGCACCGCCTGGGCGCCCTGTTCGGTCACCTGCAAGGTGCGTGTCGCCACCTGCGATGCCTGCGACGCACTGCTGTCGACTTCCTGAATGGACTTGGTCATCAGTTCGACCGCGCTGACCGCGTCGCGGATCTCGGCGGCCTGCTTCTCGGCGGCGTTCAACAGGTCCTTGGCGACCTGGCCAGCGTTGCTGGTCGCCTTGTTCACCTGCTCGGAGGCGGCGATCACGCGCGACACCAGCTTGCGCAGCTCGTCAATGGTGTAGTTGATGGAGTCGGCGATGGCGCCGGTGATGTCTTCCGATACCGTGGCCTTGGCGGTCAGGTCGCCATCGGCCAGATCGGACAGCTCGTTCATCAGGCGCAGAATGGCCTGCTGGTTCTGGCGGTTGATGCGCGCCGATTCACGCTCGCGGCGCTGCGACTCGTCGAGGTAGATCTTGGACAGCAACAACAACAGCAACAGCAAAA
Source organism: Gallionellaceae bacterium (assembly GCA_037447315.1). Taxonomy (GTDB): domain Bacteria; phylum Pseudomonadota; class Gammaproteobacteria; order Burkholderiales; family Gallionellaceae; genus Sideroxyarcus. The sequence continues at coordinate 10,003 of JBBIGX010000018.1, forward strand.
TGCCGCCGGAGAACGCCACCACGAAGGTGGAAGCGCGGTGGGACGACGACTGTTCATAAGCATTCAGCAGGTTCTGCAGCAACGACTGCATGCGTGCGTCTTCCTCCAGCAGCTGCTGGGCGGCCTGGCGCGAAGCGAGCAGTGTCTTCTGGTTGGCGATGATGAAGCCCACCACGTTCTGATAGCCGTCGAACTCCTCGGTCAGCTCGGCGACGTTGGCGTCGTGCTGCGGCAACTCGTTGAACAGGGCGCGGGCGGCTTGCATCTTGTCGGGCAGCGTGTCGAGGATGGCGATTGCGGACGAGGTCTGCACCGTCTGCACCGCGCCCACGATCTGCTCCAGCAGCAGTTCTAGGCGAGTGGCCTTCTGGCTGTAGGCGGGTGGCGCGCGTTCGGCGATCTCCTCCGCGCGTTGCAACATGTCGCGCTGCAGCGAAGCACCGCGCTCCAGCGTCACCAGCAGCGGTCGGCCGCTCTCCACCTGATTCAGCAACACTTCCAGACGCTGCCATTTCTGCAGCAGCAGGTCCAGCGAGTCACGTGCCAGCCCCTCGGTGGCCGGCAGTTCGTCGTCGCCTTTGTCCAGCTGGTTCAGCACGGCGGAGAACTGCGAACGCGCATCGAGCAGCGCGTCGAACGCGTCGTTCTCGCCCGAGATACTGGCCACTTCCGCATGTTTCGCCACGCGCTGCGACAGCAGCTGCAGCTTGGAAGCCTGGGCGACGTAGCGCGATCCGATCGAGGCGGTGCGTGTGTCCAGATAGGTGGACGCGGCGGCGATGATCAGGAACACCAGCAGCAGGAAGCCGAGGATGCGCAGCTGCCGGTCGAACGACTGGTTGCTGAACCAGGGGATCTGGATGGTGCGGATATCCTCCTGCTGGGCGTCGTGCTTGGCGGGTTTGGATGAGGATTGCGCGAACGGTAACTTGAAAGCCATTTCTTCTTCTCCCTGTGCGACGGGGGTCATTCCCCGATCTGCAAGAACTCCGGTTGTGACAACAATCGACCCATGTCCAGCTTGTGCCAGACCTGGCCGCCGGTATCCCTGTACTGTGCAACGTCGCCCTGCCCGACCTGTTCCCAGTCTTCGGTGTTGCGCAGCCCGAGCACGCGCGACACCAGCAGCCCGGCATTGAAGGCAAAACGCTGGCCGAGCAGCAACACACGGTTGTGTGCATCATGCACGGTCGATTCCTGGCGCAGGAAGGCGTTCAGATCGACGATGCTGTGCAGGTTGCCGCGCACGTTGGCGACCCCGCGATACCATGGCTTGGTCAGCGGTACCGGCGTCAGCGGCGGCAACGGCATCACTTCGCTGATGTCGGTCATGTCGACCAGCCAGTGTTCCTGCCCGAGCTGTATGCCCAGGGCGGACTGGCGCGCATCCCCTGCCGTCTGGGCCTGGAGGCGACCCAGCACTTGTTGCTGGAATTCGCGCAGGTTGAATCGCCTGGACATGTCCGGTCGGGGTCAGCCGAGCGCTGCGATCTTGCCGAGCAGCTCGTCCGCGCTGATCGGCTTGGTGATGTAGTCCTTGGCGCCCTGGCGCATGCCCCACACCTTGTCGGTCTCCTGCCCCTTGGTGGTGCAGATGATGATGGGGATGTGCTTGGTGGCGTCGTCGTGCGTGATCGCGCGCGTGGCCTGGAAGCCGTTGAGACCGGGCATCACCACATCCATCAGGATCAGGTCGGGCAGTTCGGTCTTGGCGTTCGCCACCGCCTGTTCGCCGCTTTCGGCGTAGATCACCTGGAATCCCTTCTTGCCGAGGATGTCCCCCAGCACATGGCGCTCGGTCGCCGAGTCGTCCACCACCATCACCTTGTTAATTGCCATAGTCCATGTCCTCGTATTGTTGCGTATGAGC
>JBBIGX010000019.1:0-3730 GCA_037447315.1 Gallionellaceae bacterium
GAAGTGCCGGACACCGTCAGCGTACTGGTCATCACCCAGCCGCAGCGCAAGCTGTTCCAGGGCGAAAGCGATAAACTGCTGCGCTTCGTCGAACGCGGCGGCAACCTGCTCTGGCTGCTGGACAACGAGCCGCTGCGCGGACTGGAGGCACTGGCCGAATGGCTGCGCATCGAACCCATGCCGGGCACGATCGTCGATCCGGCGGCACAGCAGGTGAACGCCCCCGCCGACTGGACACTGGGCAGTGGTTATCCGTCACACCCGGTCACGCGGGACTTCGGCCTGATCACCGCCTTCCCCTACGCCGTGGCACTCAACGCGGAAGCGGGTGAGGGCTGGAAGCGCCAGGTGCTGGTGGAAGGCGCGACCAACGGTTGGGTCAGCCAGCGCGGTGACCGGCGTTTCGATGCAGCACACGATGTGCCCGGCCCGTTCAATCTGGCGCTGGCCTTGCAACGCGAGCAGGAGGGGCGCGAACAGCGCATCGTGGTGGTGGGCAGCGGCGCATTCCTGTCCAATGCCTATTCCGGCAACGGCGGCAATCTCGACCTCGGCATGAACATGGTGAACTGGCTGGCCGGCGACGAACAGTTCATCACGCTGGCCCCGCACACGGCCAAGGATGGCACGCTGACTTACAGCAAACGCCAGCTGGCCGTCTTCACCTACACCCTGCTGCTCGGCCTGCCGCTGCTGTGCGCCGCCATCGGCGCCGGGCTGTGGTGGCGCCGGCACCGCGCCGCCTGATGCCGGAACTGCCGGAAGTCGAGATCACGTTGCGCGGCATCGCCCCGCACCTTGAGGGGCAGACCGTGCGCGACGTCGTCATCCGCAACAGCCACCTGCGCTGGCCGGTGCCAGCCGGTCTGCCCGCGCTGCTGCGGGGGAAAGTGGTGCGCAGATTGCAGCGGCGCGCCAAATACCTGCTCATCGCGTTCGACCACGGCACGCTCCTGCTGCATCTGGGCATGAGCGGCAGCCTGCGCATCCTGCCGCAACACACGCCGGCAGAGAAACATGACCATTTCGACCTGGTACTCGCCAGCGGCGAACTGATGCGCCTGCGCGACCCGCGCCGCTTCGGTGCCGTGTTATGGCATACGGGCCACATCGCCCCCCACCCGCTGCTGGCCGGACTCGGGCCGGAACCGCTGGAAGCCGGGTTCGACGCAGAATATCTCTACCGCGCCACCCGTACGCGCAGCGCGGCGATCAAGCTGGTGCTGATGGACAACCATGTGGTGGTCGGCGTCGGCAACATCTACGCCAACGAGGCGCTGTTCCGCGCCGGCATCCGCCCGCAGACGCCAGCCCGTCGGCTGTCGCGCGCACGCTGCGAAAGGCTGGTGCAGGAAATACAGGCTGTCCTGCGCGCCGCCATCGAGCAGGGCGGCAGCAGCCTGCGCGACTTCATCCACAGCGACGGCTCCAGCGGCTATTTTCAGCAGCATTACTTTGTCTATGGCCGTGCGGGTGAAGCGTGCCGCCGCTGCGGCAGCACCATCCGCCAGACCCGGCAAGGGCAGCGTTCCAGCTTCTGGTGCGCACACTGCCAGCACTGACCCCAACGATGGATGCGCAATCGAATTGCACTTCATCCTTGGATCCGCCTCATACGATCTGCAACGCACCCCAAGCGGAAGCCCACGAGAGTAACTTCAGCAGTCCGCTTTGGCCGAGAAGCGGCCCCACGTGCTGAATCAGGATCAATACAACCTCAGTGCACCGTTCTGCTGGCGGTCATCGCGGCCAGTTCCTTGAACACCGCATCCACATCCACGCTGTCGAACACATAGCGCTCGTTGCAGAACTCGCAGTGCACTTCGACCTCGCCACGTTCGGCGAGGATGCCGTCCACTTCTTCGCGGCCGATTATGCGCAGCATGTTGGCGACGCTATCGCGCGAGCAGGTGCAGCGGAAGCTCACCGGCTGGGCGTCGAACAGGCGGATGTCTTCTTCGTGGTACAGACGGTGCACCAGCTCGCCGGCGGGCAGGGTGAGCAGCTCCTGCGGCTTGAGGGTGTCGCCCAGTTGCGTGGCGCGCTGCCAGGCGTCGGGATCGGGTGATTCGCCGCGTGCTGGCAGTTTCTGCAGCAGCATGCCGCCGGCACTGTCGCCGTCCGCCGCCAGCCACAGCCGCGTCTCGAGTTGCTCGGAGCGCGTCATGTAGCTTTGCAGGATGTCGGCGATGCTGTCGCCTTCCAGCGGCACGATGCCCTGGTACGCCTGCTTGCCGTCCTTGGGATCGAGGGTGATGACGAAACGGCCGTCGCCCACCAGGTCCTGCAGGGTGCCGTGCTTCAGTTCGCCTTCCCATTTCGCGGTGGCGCGCAGTTCGAGGTCGCCGCTGCATTCCACCACCAGCAGCTTGACCGCGCCCTGGCCGTGGATCTGCAACACCATGGCGCCGTCCAGCTTGAGCGTGGCGGCCAGCAGCACGGCGGCGGCGCACAGCTCGCCCATCAGGTCGCGCAGCACGGGCGGATAGTCATGGCGCTGGATGACGGACTGCCACACCCCGCTGAGGCGCACGGCCTCGCCGCGGATGGGCAGGTGTTCGAACAGGAAACGGGAGAGGGAATCGGGTGCGCTATTCATGGCGCGCGATGATACCGCAGGGGGCGCGTCATTGCCCGGGACACAACACTGCGGTGCGCTCTCCGGTGGCCGGGTGGCTGGCGAGGTAATCCATCACCTTGCCACCATGGCTCTCCGCCTCGTGCTTGCGCTGCGCATGCGCGGCTTCCAGCTTGCGCAGGATGTCAGGCAGCAGGCAGGGCGACTTGGCGTTCAACTGCAAGGTGCGCGCCGCATAGTCGTCCGCCTCGCGCTCCATGTCGCGCGAGTAACTGGCCTGCGCGACCATCGCCGGAACCGTGGCGAGCAGCGTGCTGACGTCACCCATGTACCAGGTGAGCGCGAGGCCGACCACCGAACTTTGCAGCACCATGCGCAGGGCGTGACGTTGCTCGACATGGCCGCGCTCGTGCGCGAGCACGGCGAGGATCTCGTCGTCGTCCTGCGTCAGCTCCACCAGCTCGTCCAGCATGACGATGCTGCCGTCCGGCAGGGCGAAGGCGTTGGCGCCGATCTGCGGCGCGCTGCGGAACTCGATGCGGTAATCGAGCTCGGCGCCGGGCAGTGCGGCCAGCCTGGCATAGGCATCGCGCAAGGCCTGCTGCCGCGCCGGGTCCAGCCTGCTCGGCTCCAGCATCAGGCGGTCCAGCGTCTCCAGCGAGGAGGCGCCCATCTTCTGCAGCAACTCGGGCGGTACGCGCTGGGCGACGACCTGCGCGCCCCACGGCAACAGATAGAGATAGGCGGCGATGAACGCGAGCACGATGAGGACGGCCGAGGCGAGCGCCCAGCGCAGGCTGTGCTGCATGCGCTCCAGCCAGTTGTGGCGATATCCGCCCTGCGCCAGCAATGCATCGAGCGCGGCATGGTCGGTCACCTCGCAATGACCGCCGTCCGGCAGTTCGATGCGGCGCGGGGTGTTGCCCAGCCGTTCGGAGACGTTGACCGCATGCAGCGGCCAGCCCGCCTCGAAGCCCTCGCCGCGCAACAGCAGGCGCTCGCCGTCGAGCGCCAGCGTCACCGTCTGCGCGGCGGCGGTGCGGCCATCGAAATACTGCGCTTTCAGCATGTCACAGCGAGAGGTCGACATCGAACAGCTCGGCGGTCTCTTCGCCGGTGGCGCTGTCGGACTGTGCCTGCCCGGCGACGAAT